>PIVL01000589.1 GCA_003354145.1 Paracoccaceae bacterium | reverse complement strand
CGGAGACCAAAAATGCAAGGATTTGCTTAGACATTCAACAAAAGCGAAGCCTCGGAGACCGAACATGCAGGAATTATCAAAGACATTCAACACAAATTGAACATCGGATACCAAACATGCCAGATTTAGCTGAGACATTCCGATATTTCAAACTGAAATGCCGAAATGGCTTAAGACATGCTGTATCTTTGAACGGATCGCGTGCGCTGCTGGTCGCAATACCGTGCGGGTTCGCGTTCGGTTCGTGCGTCGCCGATCTGCATACCGTGCGGATTGGCGTGCTCCTCGCCCGCGTCGTGGCGCTCGTGCCGTCGAGGAAACCATTTCGCGTGTCGCGCGTGTTTCCACAGCTCTCGCGCGACCCTCCGGGGACACCCATGTGACACCCATGCGACACCCGGGACAACCGGGGGACCTCCAGCGGATCCCCCGGGATTCTCAATGGGCCGCCCGCGTGCCTCGATATGACTCCCAGGGGACCCCGGGCGACGCCCCGGGGTCCCCGGGGACCCCCAGTGGATCTCAAGGGACCCCGAGGGGACGCCCAGGGACTCCCCGGAGGATCCCCGACTCTATGGGAACACCGAGGGAATCCCAGCGGACCATAGAGGACTCCCCGGGACCCCTCGGGGACCCCGGGGGGCCCCAGGGGACAGCAAAGGGACACCCAGGTACCCCCAGTGCATTCCGGGGAACTCCCGCGGATACCCGGGGGACCCCAGGGGACCCTCGGGGGACCCCAAGGGGGTCCCCGGGGGACCCCGATGCCGCACGTGCCGCACCATGCCTCGCTTGTGCCCTGCCTGTGCTCTGCCCTTGTCCTGCATGTGCGCTGCCTGCGCCTCGCCCGTGCCCCACCTGTGCTCTGCCCGTGCCCCGCCTGTGTCGTGCCCGTGTCCTACCTGCACCCCGGGGCTCGTTTGGACCCGTTGGGGCGCGCCGTGGCCCATCCGGGTGCCCCCTGGGCGATTCGGGCTTCCATGGATCCATCGGGGTCTCTGGCTGCTCATCCGGGTACCCCCGAGCACATTCGAGGTTCCAGACGCATCTCGGGACCCGTTTGGGCTCCCTGGGGCGCGAGGTGGCTCGTTTAGGTTCCATGGGGCTCATTCGCGCCCTTTGCGGTTCAGTCGGGCGTCTTGGAGCATGTTTGGGTCTCCCGGCGCTCGTTTGGGCCTCTTGAGGCTCATTCGGGCTTTGTGAAGCCTCCTGGGGCGCATTCGGTTCTCCCATAGCTTGACGTAGCTCGCATGGGCCCCCCCGTGGCTCATTCGCATTTGTTGGGGTTCACTCGGACGCCCTGCAACCCATTCGGACCCCGTGTGGACCGTTCGCGTCTACTGGGACTTCCTGGGACCTGTTTGCGCCTCCTGGGCCCAATATGCATCATTCGGGTCTCCTGGGGCGCGTCCGGCTCTCGTGATGCTCGCGTACGCGCCCCTCGCGCCACATGGAGCCTCCTAGGACGGGCTCGGCCCCCTGTGGCTTGCCATAGCGAATTTGGATCGTCTGCTCGTCCGGGTCTCCTGCGGCTCGTTTGGGCCTCCGCTGGATCGCCCCCCCCCCCCCCCCCCCCCCCGCCCTCCCCGTC
>PIVL01000588.1 GCA_003354145.1 Paracoccaceae bacterium | reverse complement strand
ATATTGGACTTTTATCACGTATCTATATCTAGTGCTTGGATAGCCCTTTCACTGTGTTTGCCCACCTGATATATATCCCACGAGGATATCCCAGTACAGCTGCGTGAGAAGTACGCGGTGCCTGCGGACCTGGCTAAGGTGTCACTTATTGGACTCGCCTTCGAGATCGTCGAGGTATACCTATCTTGGTGTGAGGAGGAGGACGAGGAGGGCCTTGGCACAGCGGCTTACTCTGGTGGTGAGCGAGGTGCATCTCGCTCAGTTGGCTTTGAGCGCGACCGTGACGACGAGCGTGGGGGATCGTCTATCTTGCGACGCCTTGCGGAGTGCGAGGTGCGCCTACAAGAGGCGGAGGCGAGGCGCGTTGCGGACCAGAAGAAGATTTCCGACTTGGAATATCTGGTGCGCAACGGCAGCGGTGATCTGTCGCAGGCCACGACGAGGAGGCCTGGGGGATTTAGACCCGGAGGCGGACCGCTGAAGAATGCGAAGGTGGCCTTCGACCGCACGACTCGGACTGCAAAGATGGAATGCCCGCGGTGCCCGGGGCAACACCACAACTGGTACCAGTGTCAGAACAAGGACAAGGGAGCCGAGCACCAGCCGACGAACCGGGAGGTGAAGACCATGGCGTTGGTGCAGATCTTCAACGACGCGGCGCAGCAGGGCGCCGGTGCTATGCGGGCGTGCATCGCACAACACGGCGAGCCGGTGGTGCTGGAGGACGGTGTGGTGCTGCCACGGCAGCGGCGAGACCTGTCCTACTTGGGATTCACGGTGGAGCAGGACGGCAGCGGTGGCGGGGACGCGGACAGTGACTTTGGCGACGACGATGCGCTGGCGTCCTTCACGCATGCCACGTTCTACGAGCCGGAGGAGCCGGGTGCGAATGCGCTGTTGGCTATTGCGGAGCCACCGCAGAAGCAACAGGCGGTGCCGGGGGCCTGGACGATCGCGGACGAGGCGGACAGGCTGGAGGCGACGCGGGAAGCTATACGGCTTCAGGGAATTGAGAATGCGCGTCATGCCGCTCTCCACCCGCTGCCGCCTGGTCCTGTGCACGACTTCTTCGGCGGCTGCAGTTTGGAGCCGGCTGCGGAGCAGGGCGGTGACAGCCAGGGACTTGTGCAGCAGAAGGGCGGCGAGATTGTCTGCGAGCCCTGTGAGAAGGGGGCGACACCGGTGCCGGAGATCTCGACGGTGCCCACTCGCCCTACGGGCTGCGGGACGCCGCCCCTTGGGGCGAGCCAGCGGCTGATCTGGACGGTGTGTATGCTTTGCTTGTGCGTTGGCACGGTGGGCGCATTCGCCCACCTTGCCTACGAGCAGCCTGCGTCGGATGTGGCGGTGCACAGCCAGGGCGTATGGCGGTGCACTGCCAGCGGTTGCATGCTCGACGTGCAGGCTTTACCGCCTGAGGTGTACGAAGACGTTATGTATGCACTGCGAGCTGGTGGTGCCGTTCCGGCAGGTGGTGCAGCTGGAGCTGGTGGTGCTGCTGCGGCAGGTGGTGCAGCCGGAGCTGGTGGTGCCTATGCAGCAGGTGGTGCTGCAGCTGGTGGTGCTGCAGAATACGACGAGTACGAAGATTACGAC
>PIVL01000587.1 GCA_003354145.1 Paracoccaceae bacterium | reverse complement strand
ACAGCCTGAATAGCTGGCCAGTAACCAGCAGGCGGAGGCACGATACCCCCGGTGCCCAACACCGGCTCGCCGATAAAGGCGGCAACCGTGTCTGGTCCTTCGGCCAAGATCAACTCTTCTAGTTTCGCCGCGCAGCTGGCCGAGAATTCCTCTTCGGACATGCCGTCAGTGGCACCGCGCAGGTAATAGGGGGCTTCGGTATGGATTACCTGTGACAGCGGTAGATCGAATTTGCTGTGGAATAGTTCAAGGCCAGTCAGTGAACCGGTCATCAGGCCTGACCCATGATAACCGCGCCAACGCGAGATGATCTTTTTCTTTTCGGGTCGTCCGAGGATGTTGTTGAAATACCAGACCAGTTTGATGTTTGTCTCATTCGCGTCAGACCCGCTTTGCCCGAAATAGACTTTGGACATATTGCCTGGCGCGCGGTCCAATATCATTTTCGCCAGCCTTATCGACGCTTCGGTGCCGTGCCCGACATAAGAATGGTAATAGGCCAGTTCATGCGCCTGTTTTGCGATTGCTTCGGCGATTTCGGTGCGGCCATAGCCGACATTCACACAATAAAGACCCGCAAAAGCATCCAGCATTTTGCGGCCATCCCGGTCGGTGATGTATACCCCTTCACCCGAACTGATGACCCGCGTTGGCGTGTCACCGCGCGCGTGTTGCGCAAGATGGGTTGAGGGATGGAAAAAGCTGTCACGGTCCCATTGGGCCAGACGGTCATTCGCAAGCATTTGTAGTTTCCTTTTAGGTTTTTTCCCGGGCCAGCACAGCAAGGCAATCGCCAAGCTGAATTAACCCTTTGGCGTGGCATGTGACCAACAGCCCATGTGTTTTGGCGTGAACGTCAAGCGGAGGTTGGCCGGTCTGCTCGGTGCCCCAGATGCGGGCCAGCAATTCACCCTTAGCCACCGGGTCGCCTAACGATCTGGTGAATTCAACCATCCCGCCGGTCGGAGAAAAGTGAAAACAGCTCGGATCGTCCTGTACCAGATGGCAGGTGGGGTCCTGTTCCAGTTCGCCACTTAAAACACCTGCGTGGATCAGTAGATTACGCAGACCTTTGCGCGCGATTGCCACGCTTTGGGGCGTGCTGCGTCCACCGCCGCAAAGTTCGGTGGTGACAAAGGTTTTACCCATTGCCTCAGCGGCACCGTCATACATGCCAAATGAATCAATCTCGAGCATCTGCATGCTGAACGGCGCGTTGAAGGCATCGCGCGCCGCACTACAGCGGGCCTCTTGCGCTTTGTCATCCAGTACATGGGAGGCTGCAAACGGAAGAAAATCCAGCGTGCTGCCCCCGGAATGGAAATCCAGTACAACGTCTGCCACCGGCAAAAGATACCGCTGAAAATAGTCAGCGATTTTTCCAGTGATCGTTCCGTCTGGCCGCCCCGGAAAGGCCCGGTTCATATTGCCGCCATCAATTGGCGATGTACGTTTGCCAGCCACAAAGGCAGGCATATTCATGAACGGGATCAGTATTACCCGACCGGTCATATCCTTTGCATCAAGGTTCGCGGCAAGCTCAACCAGCGCAAGCGGACCTTCGTATTCGTCACCATGGTTGGCCCCGGTGATCAG
>PIVL01000586.1 GCA_003354145.1 Paracoccaceae bacterium | reverse complement strand
AGGAACAACGGGGCCATGCTATGCTTCATTGCAGACATGCCGCCGCCGCGCACGCCGTCGCGGTAGTTGATCAACTGACGCTCGATGTAATCACCCTTCAACGCCATAAGTTTTGGTGTGAAAGGCGCATAGACCAACGGATCCAGTTCACCGGTCGCCGGGTCTCGCATACGTAGGCCCTTTTGATCGTCCCCATGGCAATTGCCGCAGCCCGCGTAATTGGCCAGCCACCAGCCCTGATAGACCAGATCACCGCGCGACTTGGCCTCGGCCTCGGTTGCTCCGACCACTCCGTAAGGAATGTTTTCAAGATAAGAAACGATATCGCGGAAATCCTGAACCGTCAGTTCCAGCAGGATTGACCGTTTCATCTTACCCGCTGAACCGCCGCGGGTTGCATCAGGGTCCGTTGCAACAAACGCTGCCAACTGGGTCAGAACATAGCCCGGATATTGGCCCAAAATATTGGGAATCACCGCATTGCTTACCTCGCCGAATTCGCCATGGCACGAGGCGCAATGTTGGGCGAAAAGTTCTTTTCCATTCTTAGGGTCATCTTCTGCCAGAGCCGCAATAGTCAGCCCAAGGTAGGCTCCTACAGCCAAACAGACCAAGCGTATTACACTCATGTCATTGTTCCCCCTTTGGGCCAAACACGTCGAGCACAAAACAAAAGAGTATCGCCGTAACTGCCAGCCCCAAAAGAATGACCAGCGCCAGAACCGAGTAGCCAATAAAGTGCCAGAGAAATCCAATTTCCTGCCATTGCATGTCTTCGATCCTTACTTGTCAAAGAGATATGAGCGCACGTCCGAGCGGCGAGCTTCGGCCTCATGCACAAGGAGTGACGATGTCAATTGGCCCAGATCCGGTGTTTCCGGCAGATTGTGCGCGATGCCCTTGTGACAGTCGATGCAAGTGAACCCGCCACCTTCCAACATCAACTGATGCATTGCCGTCCCGGGATCACCCTGCCTGGTAAAGTCGAACGAACCCGTGTCGTGGCAATTGCGACAGGCAAGCGAATTGTCCCGTCGGAACCGCCCCCATTCGCGTGTCGCCATCGCGAGGCGGTGTTCTTCGAATTTCTCCGGGGTGCTAACGACGCCAGTGATCTGACCCCACACGTCTTTTGCAGCCCCCACTTTTCGCATCATCTTTGAGGACCATTCGTGCGGCACATGGCAATCGGAACAAATGGCCCTGACACCCGAGCGGTTTTTGTAGTGAATGCTAGTCTTGTATTCCTCGTAAACATTGTCGCGCATTGTGTGGCAGCTAATACAGAACGCCTCGGTGTTGGTTGCCTCCAGCGTCGTGTTAAAACCGCCCCAAAACAGGATGCCCCCAAAGAACCCGAAGGTCAGGACAATCCACATGGCAACGGTTCCCGGAGTGCGCAGCATCCGCCAGTAGCGTTTTAGAAATTGCGGTATCAGTGACATTCCTAAGTCCTTTTACGGCTTTGCGCGATTGTCTGCTGCTCGCACAAGATAATACTTGGCTACTAATCACAATAATAGGATAATAGTCAGACTGTCTGGTTTGATAGCAAAGTCAATGTAATACTCAGTTGTGCAACCATGCCCAAGTGCTCC
>PIVL01000585.1 GCA_003354145.1 Paracoccaceae bacterium | reverse complement strand
CCCGAAGCCTATCGCCACCCGGAACTGACTGCTAGCTGATCCAGGTAGACACAATGTTGGCGTTCTGCCTTACGCTGACCGGACCTTCGTGCATCGCGCAGCATCCGAAAAAGTGGGCTTATTTCGTTGAAAAACTCTCCTTGATTTGAGGGACTATCGCTGATTCACTTTACCTGTAAATACGGGGGATCGAAGGTGTTGGGACAAAAGCAAGAAGCGCAAGGCGCGCTGTTCTATGAGTTTTCCATCGACGACCACGTTCCCCAGAATCACCTGTTGCGTTCAATTGATCGCTTCGTAGATTTGTCGAGCATTCGCCCGCATCTTGCAGAGTTTTACAGCCATACTGGCCGCCCTTCGATTGATCCGGAGCTGTTGATCCGGATGCTACTGGTGGGATATTGCCTTGGCATTCGATCAGAACGCAGGCTTTGCGAAGAGGTGCATCTCAATCTTGCGTATCGCTGGTTCTGTCGCCTCGATCTGTCCGGTCCCGTGCCCAATCATTCGACGTTTTCCAAGAACAGACACGGACGGTTCCGGGACAGTGATTTGCTGCGTCATCTGTTCGGGACAACCGTTGCCCGGTGCATTGCGGATGGACTTGTCAGCGGCCAACGCTTCGCGGCGGATGCGAGCTTGATTCACTGCACGGCAGGGCATGTTTTCATGCCCGAGAGTGGAAGCCGATGCAAGCAAACAGAACTCAACGCCAAAAGAAGATTGGGACGTAGACGCGATTAATCCAGACGATGCCCCACGCGCTGTTCGCGAGTATCTCGACGTTTTAGATGACGCGGCCTTCAGTGCGGCGACCAAGGTGGATCCAAAGTTCACGTCTCATTCCGACCCATCCAGCCAATGCCTCTCGGGACATTGCTTTGCAATATCCTGCCGGTAACAGACTGCCGCGCGTAAAGGACCCGCTTTCTTTGCATATTCTACAAATTACCTGATCGACCCCGATTACGCGGTTATTGTCGATGTTGAAGCAAGCCGCTCTATTCCAAGCGCGGAAGTCGGCGCGTCACGCACAATGCTGGATAGGGCTAATGATCGCTTCGACCTTCAACCAGAACGTCTCATTGCCGATACAGCACACGGTTCCGCCAAGAACCTTGGCTGGTTGGTCGAACACGGGATCGCCCCGCATATTCCAGTGATCGATAAGGCTGCCCGGCCAGATGGCACATGGACCCGAACAGATTCTGAATGGGATGCTAAGAACAATCAATACGTCTGCCCTGAAGGTCAGTCATTGAAACAATTTCGCCGCAACTATTCCGATCCGAACCGAGGCCCAAGCGGGAAAGGCGTAGCCAAGTACCGAGCGCTGAAACCAACCTGCCAGGCCTGCCCATCCAAAGTACAATGCTGCCCAAACGTGGACTTTCGATCCATCACCCGCGAAGAACACGAAGATGCCCGCCAAGTTGCCCGCGACATCCACTGCACGGCAGGGCATGTTTTCATGCCCGAGAGGGGCAAAAACCAAGCAATACGAGATATCGATGAAGTTGAGAAAGAAGGTCGAGATGCTGTTCGCACACCTCAAACGCATTCTTGGCCTGGGAAGGCTCCGATTACGAGGACCGTGC
>PIVL01000584.1 GCA_003354145.1 Paracoccaceae bacterium | reverse complement strand
ACGTCCCGTCCGTCAGCAGCGTCGCCGTGCTCGCGAAGACCCGCGCCGCCGTCGCCGCCGGCACGCACCTCACGACGTCATTCGGGCACAGGTCCTGCGCGCCCAACCGCAGCAGCGGCGCCACGTGTGCGATCGGCACCCGCAGTACGCCCGCCCACAGCTGCGCGCTCCGCCTGTACCACGTCTCACACGGCACCCGCGCGGAGCTGCGGTGGAGCGCGAGCAGCACGTGGCCCGCGTTCCTCTTGCTCTGTGGTTCTCCCAGCGGGTTCAGCGTGGCCATCGCGTACATGTGCATCATTACGTGCCCTGCGCTCCGCGATGGCCCCCTGTAGTCGTCCTCCGCCAGCGCGTCGAGCAACTGCTGCTTGGAGCCCTTCGCCGCGATCCACACGTCCAGGAAGTCTGCCTGCGCTCCAGCGATGTTGCTCGGAGTCGCGGCGTCGAGGCGGGCGTCCCTCGGCGCCGCCGCCATGGCTGCGCGCGCGTGAGCGCTCGTCCTCGCACGCGCTGCCGCGCGGAACGGGCAGTCACTCCCGGCCGTCGTCCGAGACGAGCGGCCCTCCCGGCCCCGCGGCCGCTTCACTGTGAACGGCGGGAAAGCGCCGCGCGCGTTGCGCGCGGCGCGCGCGATCTGCGGGCGGCACCTCTCGATCGTCGTCCGAGACGAGCGACCTTCGAGCTGAAACGGCGACCGGCGCACGAATGTCGCGCACGCCCCGGACGAGCGCGCGCCCACGACGCTCCGAGGCGCCCGACGGCGGCGCCGCAGGGATCCGCTGCTCTCGCGGGCGCCCGCGCGCATGCCGACCACGTGTCGCGAGGCATGCGCGTCCAAACACGTCGGCGCGCGCGCACGGTTTCGGCGGCCGAGCGCGCGCGCGCGTCATCGCCGTGCGCGGCGCGAGCGCGCGCGCCCGCGCGCACGTATCGCCCCCTCCCCCGCCCCCTGCCTCTTTTACACGTGCAGGGCGCGCTGGTTCCCGCGTCCGATCTGCGCCGTCCCTCGCCCACGCTCGCCGCATGCCGTGCCGCAACGCGCGAGGCTCGTGCTCCGCCGTGCTGCCGGGACGGACTGCGCAAGATGCCGGGACTGATAGACGTGGGACTGCCCGTGTGTCATGTCTGGCCGTCGGGGATTCTGTGCGTGCACGAACGCGAACGGTCGGCGCGTGTGTGCCGTGACCCGTTGATGCCCCGTGCGCCCCGCCCCCGCGATCGCACGCGTGCGCGCGCTGTCGGCACGCGCGGGCACGCGCCCCCAACACGCGCGCTCAGCACGCTCTGTCGCTGTCCGGGCGCGCTACGGCGGCCCCCTGTCGCAGCACCGCGTCCCTCTCACTCGCACCGCCTTCGCGCGAGCCAACGCGCGCCATCGCAAGGTCGCGCCCGCCGCGCTCTCATGCGCACGCGAGCACCCATCACACGCTCACGCTCGATGCGCCCGCGCGTCGTCCGCGCCTATTTCTGCCGCCGACGCCCGCGCCCCCCCGTCCCGAGATCTCGCTCGCACGCGAGGCGCGCATCACGCGGTCGGTGCTCGCCTCCGTCACCCTCGCGGCGGCTCGGCGCATGCCTCCGCCAGTTGCTGCAGCGCACGCGCGAC
>PIVL01000583.1 GCA_003354145.1 Paracoccaceae bacterium | reverse complement strand
GCAATGTCGATGCCGCGCTTCAGATCCATCGGGTTCATGCCGGCAGCAACGCGCTTAAGGCCTTCGCTGACGATGGCCTGAGCCAGAACAGTCGCTGTGGTGGTGCCGTCGCCGGCCTCATCATTGGTGCGGCTGGCCACTTCTTTGACCATCTGTGCGCCCATGTTTTCGAACTTGTCTTCCAGCTCGATTTCTTTGGCAACCGTTACACCGTCTTTGGTGATGCGCGGTGCGCCAAAAGATTTGTCGAGGATCACGTTGCGCCCTTTAGGGCCCAGTGTGACTTTAACAGCATCCGCAAGAATATTGACGCCTTTCAGCATCCGGTTGCGGGCATCGGTGTCAAATTTGACGTCCTTAGCAGCCATGTTTTCTTCTCCTAATTGTTCGTGTGTGATGTCAGAATATCATCGGTGGGGGTGCACTATGCGCACCCGGATCAGAGCAGCGCGGTGGCTTACTCGATGATCCCCATGATGTCGCTTTCTTTCATCATCAGCAGTTCTTCGCCGTCAACGGTAACTTCTGTGCCACTCCACTTGCCGAACAGAATTGTGTCGCCTGCTTTGACGTCCAATGCGATCCGGTCACCGTCGTCGTCGCGCAAGCCTGCGCCGACGGATACAACAACACCCTCGGCTGGTTTCTCTTTTGCGTTCTCGGGAATAATCAACCCGCCCGCAGTTTTCTCTTCGCTTTCCGTGCGGCGCACAAGCACCCGGTCATGAAGCGGTTTAAGTGCCATCGTAGTAGCTCCTTAAGGCTAAACGTTTCTGTTATCAGATCCGACCCTGAGTCGGACTATTATCACTCACACAAGGCGAGTGCTAACGGCGCATAGGTAGGGTCGGTTTGTATATCTGTCAACTGGAAAGACAGGCTTTTTTGTCATTGTCCCTGACGTAAAATCGCTGGGCCAATTTACAATCGCTCTTAGCTGAATAAGCTGAGCGTAAGAATACAAATATGGGGCCTGGAAAATGCAAATCAAGGCAAATGGGATCACACTCGAATACGAGGACCACGGGTCACCCGATGCGACGCCCTTGATCCTGATACGTGGATTGGGAACTCAGCTGATTCACTGGCCGCGAGAATTCATTGCTGGATTTGTCGAGGCTGGTTTTCGCGTCATCACCTTTGACAACCGTGGCGTAGGCAAATCACAGCGATTTCAACGCGAAGGAATGTCTTTTGATGCCGACACCATCCTGAAACGGGTCGAACAAGGTCAGGACATTCCAGCCCCTTTTGAGCTTGGCGATATGGCGATTGATGTCGTCGGATTGATGGATGCGCTTAAGATTGAAAAGGCGCATTGCTTCGGGATTTCGATGGGCGGTGCAATCATGCAGTCGCTGGCTATCGATCACGCTGACCGATTGTTGTCAGCAACCTTCGTCATGACAAGTTGCCGACCCTTGCTGGCTGGCCCCGCTGGGGAAAGCCTGTTGTCGCGCCTCCTTGTCCTTCCGCAAACGCTCAAGCAATATCAGGACAGCCATGTCGCGGGTGACGCGATGTATGGCAGCCCCGGCTATCCAACAACCGAAGCCGCCCTACGCGCAGAGGCAACGCTGGCCTACAGTCGCGGCGCCGACGCCGA
>PIVL01000582.1 GCA_003354145.1 Paracoccaceae bacterium | reverse complement strand
GCCGACATTCTGTTCACACATTGCCTGAACTGGGCCTATTCCGCCAAGTTTCCAATCGAAAGCCAGAAAGTGAAAGATTACGCAAAATCAATGCGCAACCGGGATGCGTTTAAACGCGCAATGGCAAACGCGAGCTGATCATCAGGCGTGGGTTTTCACCCACCCTACACCCCTGCCTCAGTCGTGGTTTCAGTCTTGGCCCATATCGCTGCCGCACGCCCGGCTGTTCTGCCCGTCGCAAGACAAGCGTTTAACAAATAGCCTCCGGTTGGAGCTTCCCAGTCAAGCATTTCACCAGCACAGAATACGCCCGGCAATTGGGTCAGCATAAACCCGCTATCTACTGCTGATTGCTTTACCCCACCTGCTGTCGAGATGGCCTCGTCCAAAGGGCGCAGACCTGCGTGTGTAATCGGCAATGACTTCACGAGGCTCGCCAGCATTTCAGGAGATTGCGGCAAAGGACGCCCGAACTCTTGCAACACCGCCGTGCGCGCGGCACCCAGTTTCAGCGTTTTGCGCAAGTGATTGGCCCAGCTTGACTTGCCGCGTGGGCGGGACAGCCGTTTTGCCAAATCGTCCGCCGAAACATCCGGCAGCAAATCGACACTTAAGTTTGCGCCCTGTCGCACTGCCTTGCTGATCGAATAGATACCGCCACCTTCCAGGCCGCGCGTCGAAATCACCGCCTCGCCACGTGAGGTCAGCGACCCCGCTTTGAATGCCACGCCTTTCAAAGGCTGGCCTATCACCGGTTTAATATAGTCGGACCAGTCCACAACCAACCCTGCATTTGCAGGTTCAAACGCAGCCAGATCAACGCCTTTATCGGCCAGAATTGAGACCCAAGTCCCGTCTGACCCAAGTCGCGACCAACTGGCGCCGCCCAGCGCAAGAACTGTCACATTTGTGTCAATGCTTTGCGGCCCCTCTGGCGTATCAAACGCCAGTTTATCACCGTCCCAACCAGTCCAGCGCCACCGGGTGCTTAATGATACTCCCAGCTCATCCAACTGCGCCAACCATGCCCGCAGTAAGGGTGATGCCTTCATCGTAACCGGGAACACCCGACCTGTTGTTCCGGTGAATGTCTTTTGGCCCAACCCTTCGGCCCATTCGCGCACTGCTTTTGCATCGAAATCCGTGATTGCCGGAGCGAGCCAATCTGCAGCCTCGTCATAGGCCTTGAGTAGCTCTGGCAAGTCTTCATCTTTGGTCAGGTTCAATCCCGATTTCCCAGCCATCAGCAATTTGCGGGCGACCGAGGGCTTGGCCTCAACCACGGTCACCGCACACCCAGCCTGTGCCAGTTCCTGTGCCGCCATCAGACCCGCCGGACCTGAACCGATTACAATTGCCATTGGTTTTGTCACAGCGAGCCACCCTCACACAAGCGCGCGATTTCAGCGGCGATTTCGGGTTTCGCGGCGCAGCTGTGCGCGGTCAGTTCACGCGCCATATTCATCAACTCTTGCGCTGGCACGATGCGATCAATCAGACCAAACTGATAGGCTTCATCCGCTGTCAGTTTTTGCCCGCCCATCAGGATCAGTTTGGTTCTTGCCGGACCGATCAGTTTCGCCATGCGCCCCGGATCAGAGGGTTGCGG
>PIVL01000581.1 GCA_003354145.1 Paracoccaceae bacterium | reverse complement strand
CACGGTGCCTATTTTCTGTCCCATGACGCCACGATCAGCGACGGCAGCATTTCGCTAGAGTTCATCCGTAGTTATGGGAACCCCAAAATCAACGCCATCGAGATCATCTCGCTGGCACCCAGCGGTGTGGTTGACGGCAACGATAGTCTGAACGGCGGTGACGGCGAAGACATTCTCATCGGCGGTGGCGGCGACGACACGCTGAACGGTGAAGCCGACAGCGATACGCTCGACGGCGGCGACGGCACCGACACTGCTTCTTATGCGCAGAACACCGGCAAGGTGACGGTGGACCTGTCCGCAGGGACGGCGATGGAATACGGTGCGAATGGTGGCCCGGATGCCAATACTGTGGTGTCGACCGACACACTCAGGAACATCGAAGAAGTCATCGGGTCACAGTTCGATGATGAGCTCACGGGAACCGAAGGCGACGATACGATCTACGTCGGTGACGGCAATGATACCATCTATGGTGGTGGTGGAAACGACGCGCTTAAGGGTGGCAACGGAAATGACTTGATCCAAGGCGGAATCGGATACGATAAAATCAGCGGCGGCGCAGGCGACGACATGCTTATTGGTGGGGCCGGAAGGGACCTGCTGGGTGGCAACAGCGGTGACGACATGCTTTGGGGTGGCAGCTCCAACGATAAGATCTACGCCGGGGACGGCAATGACCAGGTCTGGGGCGACAATGGCAACGATGAGGTCCATCTGGGCAATGGCGACGATGTATTCTTCGACAGCGCTGAGAATAATCAACTTGGACGAGATACGGTGTTTGGGGAAGAAGGCAATGATACCATCTATGGTGGTGGTGGAAACGACGTGTTTATGGGTGGCAACGGAAATGACTTGATCCAAGGCGGAATCGGATACGATAAAATCAGCGGCGGCGCAGGCGACGACATGCTCATGGGTGGGGCCGGAAGGGACCTGCTGGGTGGCAACAGCGGTGACGACATGCTCTGGGGTGGCAGCTCCAACGATAAGATCTACGCCGGGGACGGCAATGACCAGGTCTGGGGCGATAACGGCGACGACATGCTCATGGGTGGGGCCGGAAGGGACTTGCTGGCTGGCGGTAGCGGCGACGACACTCTGAACGGAGGCGATGACAATGACACGATTTTTGGCGGCTTCGGCAGCGACGTGTTCGTGTTTGGGGAAGGCGACGGTGCCGACACTGTTACCGACTTCGAATTGGGTGTTGACGTCATTGGCCTTGCGGGCGGCCTGAACTACGAAAACCTGTGGTTCGCTGGCTCGGACATCATGTTCCAGGACGAATTACTGGCCACCCTGGTTGGCGTCGATGCTGTTGCACTGAGCGAGGAGTTCGACTTCGTTTTCGTCTAGCGGCTAGGCGCGGGCGACATGGACCGGCGGAGGGTGTTTCCGCAGCCTGCCACGATACTGGCTGCGCGACGCGGTGCTATCAGGAGAGGAAACGCAGTTTTCGCAGTTGCGCTGGACTTGTCCCGGTTTAGAGCGTGTCGCGGCTGAACAGATTCAGGATTCCCAAATCGTTTGATCTGTGATTCCCTGTCTTTATGGCAGATATGGAGATCACAGATGGGCAAGCCACATCCACTGGCGCTACGCG
>PIVL01000272.1 GCA_003354145.1 Paracoccaceae bacterium | reverse complement strand
GGCGATCATTGTCGCGCCAAGGATCATGTTGTTGCAGATTTTGGCGGCTTGTCCGGCACCGGCATCACCGCAATGCACGGCCTTTTGGCCCATGACGTCAAACATCGGTTCGGCCTTGGCAAAGGCTTTTGGGGTGCCGCCGGCCATAAAGGTCAACGAGCCTCCAGAGGCGCCGACGGTTCCGCCTGAAACGGGGGCATCGACGAACAGAACTTCGGCAACTGCGGTCTGCTCTGCCACTGCGCGGGCGCTGTCCACGTCCACGGTCGAGCAATCAACCAATGTGGCACCGGGGCGCATGGCCGGAATGATGTCTGCCGCGACCGCGCGCAGGATCGCGCCGTTGGGAAGCATGGTAAAAACGACATCGGCATCGGTTGCGGCCTCAACGGCGCTGTCCGCCATGTTTACGCTTTCGATCGCGACATCGGCCATGTCAAAGCCGGTCACGGCATAGCCCGCTTTGACCAGATTGGCAGCCATTGGTGCGCCCATATTGCCCAGCCCGATAAATCCTATTTTCATTGCGGTCTCCTTTGTGTCGAATGTCAGTTTGTCTTTGCCCAGCGGTAACAGCATTTTGCTGACAGCCACCGCCGGTACGTTCATGTCGCTGAATTGCCAGGCCGCATCATGGGTTTTGTCGATGATTACAGCGCGAATGCCTTCCAGGAAATCACCATGCTCCATCGCGCGCCAGGTGAACCGGTATTCCATTTCCAACGCTTTTCGGATGTCCAGCGTCGGGGTTCGTAATCGGTGCAGGGCCTCGATGGTGCAGGCCATAGAAAGAGGCGAATTGCGGCCCAATGCCTTAAGCGTGTTACGGGCAAAGTCGCTGTCTTCAGCACGCAGCGTGTTCAGAATATCGCCCAGAGATTCACCGCCGAAATGACGATCAATATCGGCCTGTAAAGGTTCAAGAGATCCCGTGGGCGGGGTTTCTTGGATGGCCTCGATCAATGAGACATCGCCTGTGGCTTCTAGCTTTGAAATCAGGTCGGGCCATTTTTCCTGCGGGATATAGTGGTCAGCAAAGCCAACGCGAATGGCATCTGCTGCATCCATCCGTGCCGCTGTCGTGCCCAGATATTCCCCCAGTCGTCCCGGAGCGAGGGCAAGCATGAAAGTGCCCCCAACATCAGGCATCAGGCCAATTCCGCATTCCGGCATGGCAATGCGGCTGGTTTCGCCAACAATCCGGTGCGAGCCGTGGCACCCGATGCCGACGCCGCCGCCCATGGTAAAGCCCTGTTTCAGGCTGACCACTGGTTTTGGGTATTCAAACAGCATAGCATTCAGGCGGTATTCATCCCGCCAGAATCTGCGGCCATACTCATAATCGCCTTTGATACCAGAGGCATATAGCTCGGCAATGTCGCCGCCAGCGCAGAACGCACGGTCCCCGACAGCGTCGATAATCACCAAGGTGACCGCCGGATCATCGCGCCACGTTCTTATTGCAGCGTCGATGGCCTGGCACATGTCATCAGTCATCGCGTTCAACGCTTGGGGCCGGGTCAGCGTAATGCGCCCGGCGTGACCGGTAATGCGGATGTCGATGTCGCTCATAGGAACCTCTCTAGCGCGTGGCCAGCATTTGACGCGCGACAATCACGCGCATGATTTCATTGGTGCCCTCAAGGATCTGATGGACCCGCAAATCGCGGACCAGCTTTTCGATGCCATAATCCGCCAGATAGCCGTAACCACCATGCAGTTGCAGGCACTGATCGACTACTTTTGACCCGGTGTCAGTGACAAATTTCTTGGCCATGGCGCAATACTTGGTGGCATCGGGCGCGCCGGTGTCCAGCTTCCACGCAGCTTGCCGCAAAAACACACGAGCCGCTTGCAGTTCGATCTCCATATCGGCGAGACGGAATTGCAAGCCCTGAAACTGGTCGATGCTTTTGCCAAAGGCCTGCCGTTCGCCCATGTAAGCCAGTGTTGCAGTCAGCGCCGTTTGCGCCGCCCCAAGCGAGCAGGCCGAGATGTTCAGACGGCCACCATCCAGACCCATCATCGCATATCTAAACCCATCACCTTCGTTGCCAACAAGATTGCCAGCGGGGATTTTGCAGTCGTCAAACTGCACCTGCGTGGTGGGTTGGCTGCGCCAGCCCATTTTATCCTCGGGTGCTCCGAAACTCAGACCCGGCGTGCCAGCCTCGACATAGACGGTCGACACACCTTTGGCACCATCCTCGCCAGTGCGCACCATTGCGACATAAGCGTCAGAATACCCTCCACCCGAAATAAACGCCTTGCTGCCGTTCAGGGTGTAGCCTTCGTTGCTGCGGTCAGCACGGGTTTTCAGGGCTGCGGCATCCGAGCCTGAACCGGGTTCGGTCAGGCAGTAAGACAGCACGGTATTCAGGGACAACACATCGGGCATGATCCGCGATTTCAGCTCGTCGCTGGCGAATGTGTCCAGCATTTTTGCGCACATATTGTGGATCGACAGAAACGCCGCGACGGACGGGCAGGCCATGCTGAGGGCCTCAAATACCATGGTTGAATCCAGTCGCCCAAGACCGGATCCGCCACCGTCCTCGGAAACATAAAGCCCGCCAAAACCCAGTTCACCGACTTTTGGCCACAGATCTTTGGGAATGGTGCCATCGGATTCCCATTCACGCGCAAAAGGGGCGATTTTCTCCTGCCCAAAGGCATAGGCCATGTCGAAAATGGCGGTTTGTTCTTCGGAAAGGGCGAAATCCATATCAGGTCTCCTGAGGCAAGCAATTGAACGCTTGTTTAATTCCTAATTCTTACAAGAGTTTTACAAAAGACTAAAGGTCGGCGTGAAATTCTTCGATCAGATGGCGTACAACGGCGGGGCCGGGGGGCTGGCCTGAAGCAACTGCCTGCGCGTGCACTCGGCGCTGACGCTCGGAACTGGTGCCGCCGTCCAGGATTTCACGCAACGTGGCGATTTCATCAAGGGTGCCAAGGGCCTCGGCATCCTTGAGAAGCATCTCGACAAATTCGTCCTGTAAGTTAGAGAAACGAACGATGCTCCCGGCACCAAAGTCGATCAAGCCCTCAGTGGTGCCATAGCGCTGTGCCCGCCAGCGGTTCTCGGCCAAAAGGAACCGATCGTAAACCCGCCAGCGTTGGTTTTTCTCTCGCAGCCGAGTCAACATACGCACAAGAGCCTGCGTCAGAGCGGCCAGTGAAATAGCGTGTTCCAGACGCGGTGAGACATCGCAAATACGGGTTTCGACGGTTGGAAACCTGTGGGATGGGCGCAGATCCCACCAGATTTTGCTGCTGTCTTCGATCTCGCCCAGATCAATCAGTATTTGCGCGGTGCGCTCATATTCCTGCCAGCTTTCAAAACCAGGAGGCAGGCCGGTGCGGGGCAGGTTATCAAATACGGTCAACCGGTAAGAGGCAAGGCCAGTATCTTCGCCCTGCCAAAAAGGCGAAGAGGCAGACATCGCCAGCAGATGCGGTAGAAAATAGCTGAGCTGCGGCAACAAATCGATGCGGTGGTTTTTGTCGTGAATGCCGATATGGGTATGCATTCCGCAAATCAACATTCGGCGGGCAACCCCTCCCAAAGCACGTTCGATATCGGTGTATCGTTCGCGGTCGGTAAAGCGTTGGTCTTTCCAGTCGGCAAACGGGTGACAGGACACAGCGATGGGGGAAAGGTTGTATTTTGCAGCATGGCGAGACACGCAGGCACGCAGTCGTTTGAGGTCTTCGCGCGCTTCGGCAATATTGTTGCAAACCCGGGTGCCGACTTCGATCTGGCACTGCAGGAATTCGGGGCTGACCTGACCTTGCAGATCACTCTGGCAATCCTGCATTAACTCAGAGGGGGCTTCGGCCAGATCGCAAGTGTCAAGATCGACCAGCAGGTATTCTTCTTCGATACCAAGGGTAAACTCAGTTTGCATTTGGCGGCCCCGCTATTTGCAAATCAGCAAAACCGATGCGGAATGAATTGCCAAGGGAAATCACTATAGCATTGAAAACCCCGTGTGATCCGCTAGATCAAACTCTGTTTTAGTGACGAAAGGCGCCTGTCATGGCCAAACCCAAAAAGAATCTGGCACAAGAGCGGTTGGACGAACAGGATAGGTTGCAGAAATTCGAAGCGCGCGGCGGGTTGGATGGCCCGGCCTATGCGTTGTCTCCGGGCATGGCTGATTTTGATATTTCGGTATTGGTTCAGGAAAACAACGCCTTGGGTGATGATCTGACGCGTCTTTATGATCCTGCGCAGGGTGATACCGGCTATGCTCCGGGCAATGGTTATTTCGAGATCCCGGATGCCACGGCGTTGTATCTGATGATCCGGCGGTTCAAACCCAAACGGGTGATTGAAGTGGGCTGCGGCAACAGCACACGCGTGACCCGTCAGGCAATTATTGATGGTGATTTGGATACGCAGATTACCGCAGTCGACCCGTACCCGCGCGCCGATATTGCGCATCTGGTGGACCGGTTTGAGCAGGCACGGCTTGAGGACATGGACGAGGCGATGTTCGCCGATCTGGAACCGGGGGATGTGTTGTTCATCGATTCCAGCCATCAGGTGCGCATCAGCAACGACGTGGTGCATCTGTTCTGCCGGATCATTCCGATGCTGCCGCCGGGCGTTGTGATCCACGTGCATGACGTGTTTTTACCTTACGAATACCCGAAACGGTTTTTCTATGACTGCCCGTCCTGGGGCGAGCAGTATATTTTGCATAGCCTGTTGCAGGGTGGGGGCTATGACATTTTGTGGCCCGGATTTTATCTGCAACAGGAACGTCCGGACGCCGTTGCCGCGATGCCGTTTCTGAGCAAAGAGCGGGCGCAGTCGTTCTGGATGCGGAAACGCTAACTGACAAAGGCTCTATTTCCTCGCGAGTCCTCCAATTCTAATTGATTGCGACCACGCTTGTAAGAACGCAAATTCAATCGCCCATTCATGCAGTAGTCGTCATCCGGCTCGCAAGAATGGGAAAGCGAAATGGATATGTCCCTTACGAATTTCTTTGCATAATCGATATAGTGCGGTAGCATAAAGAAATATCGGTAATTTATGGGAGAATACGGATGAAAATACCGTTTGGACTTGTCCTAGTGGGCACGCTTGCCTGCTTCGGATCTTTTGCACAGGCCGCACCGTGCTTGGACGTAACGCTCACCGGAACGCAAGGCGGACCACCTGTTTTTAAAGGTCAAGCTGGAGCAGGCACACTGGTTCGTTTTGGAGATAGCGAAACTGGCTGCTCAGACTTAATGCTACAGTTTGACACTGGACGCGGCACCACTCAGCAGCTTAGCAAGTTGGGTGTTCCAGTGGGGAAACTTACTGCCGTGTTCTTCACCCACATTCATTCGGACCATTCCGAAGGGCTTATAGATGTCGCCCAATTACGTTGGCATTTCAATTCTGGCGGGCCAAAGCTGGATATGGTCTGTAGCGCAGATAGCGCATCTCCGGCGGGACATTCCATGAGTTGCACAAAATACGCGGCCGCCATTGGCGACGCTATGATCGCCTCGGGCGAAATGGCCCAGAGGTTGGCTGAAAACCCTAAGCGATTGCCGGGTGGCCCTGCTGACCTGCTCAACGTTATGACCTTTGAGCCCGCGAATAATGCGGCTGTTGTTTGGTCATCGGGGGACGTCACTGTTTCTGCGATCAGATCCACACATGTACCTGGCCACGCATCTTACCGCGTTGACACTCCGGCAGGTAGCGTCGTGATAGGAGGAGACGCCGGGAACGACGCGCGCAAGCCACCACGCGCCAGCTCCACTTCTGCTCAAGTTGAAGACCTGGCAAAAGGCGCAGATATTCTGGTGCATTCGGTGATCCATCCGGTGATGGGGCCTGACGGAAGCTCTGGGTTTCCGCCGCCCATCTACTTCCGTCAAAGCACAGCAACCGATCTAGGTGCCCTTTCGCAACGTGCAGGTGTTGGTCATCTGATGTTAACCCATTTGATTCCCCCGCTGGGTGCACCACGTCAGGGGCCTTACCCGATCGAGGGTGGTGGCTTGACTGAAGCTAATTACATCGATGCAGTAAGAGATGGTGGGTTTGAGGGCGACGTGACTGTCGGTTCAGACCTTGCCAACTATAGAATTATTGCTGAATAAAGTCGTCCCGTTTGAAGCCGTTTGGCTCCAGACGGGTCACTTACTGCACCCAAGAGGACTTATGTCACTGTAGGGAGCAATCGGTTCGGAAATAGCGTGACCATTCGTCCGAGTCAGGAATACTGCGTTCAAAAGTCGACTTTTGAACTGTGGCGGAGCGACTACCCGCTGAACGCTTTGGTGTTTGTTGCGACATGTTCCAGGAATGACGCAAAGATTTCAAAGCAACCGAACCTGAGTGCCAATCTTAACCAGCGGATACAGTTCTTCTACGTGCTGGTTATACAAACCAATGCACCCGGATGAACTCTGACGACCAATTTTGCGGGTGTCGTGGGTGCCGTGGACAAGATAGGCGGGCCAGTCCAGGTACATCGCGCGGGTGCCCAGCGGGTTGCCGGGGCCGCCATCCATGCGCAGGGGCAGGTC
>PIVL01000014.1 GCA_003354145.1 Paracoccaceae bacterium | reverse complement strand
ACAGAGGAGTCGGGCGGCTGTTCACCCGGTGTTGCGGCGTCTCCTAATTTGTGGATATTTCCTTTGTGGGCGGAAAGTGTGAATTCGCTGCGACGACGACCAATGTCTCAGTTGCGGACAAAGCCACCGTTCCTTCCTTAGAGTTGAACGGCGGCTTTTAGAATTGGCTCACTCAGCCAGCGAAATTTTGAACTCCAACGTTTCGTGTCCACCAAGAGACTTGTCAGCAATGTAGGTTCTTACCAAAGTACCGCCTGCTTTTTCGATGACCCGCACCGACGCAGGATTGTCAGGGCTGGTTGTAATTTCGACGTACTTCAAACCGATTGCCTGCGCCTCTGGAAGAATTCCAACAAGCGCAGCAGATGCCAGCCCTTCTCCTTGTCGCCAAGGCACGACAGCGTACCCGATGTGGCCCGAGCAAGTGGGAGGCAACTCTTCTGTCCCGGGTTTCCATCGTAAGCCTATGTGGCCGCAAAACTCATCATCCCATATCCACCGACGGATACTGGGCAAGCGCGGCACTTTCGAACCGTCCGGCAATGTAACCGGTCCAGCCTTTGCCGTCGGATCATCGAGATTCGAAACAAATGATGCAGCATCCTTTGAAATGCTGGCGATCTGTTCTTGCGCCGCTTCAGACCGCAAGTTGTCTGGCGACCAGCCTTTTCGCAGAGCCGAAACGTAAGCTGGAATGCGGTCAATGCTTGGCTTGACCATTATCATTTGATCGGTTCCATAAACTAAATCCTCTGGGAACAGACCTTCATGCAAGGCGCAGCAATTGGCAAGAAGGGCTCACCCCTGCCATTAACAGCAAGTGGAACGAAGGTCAGCTGAGGGCCGTCTTCAACACTTCCGACTGATTGGTGAACGGCAGATGCATGGCGCATTTTCGTGGTCTGGCATTATGTCGGCAAGTATCGGATTTCTGCCAGAATCCCCCCTATACAAACGACTTGGCTTAGGTGAACTTTCGAAACAAACGCGTCATGTCGAATAATTCATCCAGCCGGTCATAGCGGTCTTTGGTCTGTGGCCAGCTTTGTTCCTGCGTTGCCGCGATCAGCGACTCAAGTAGCATCATGGTGGCAATGTTTGAATCCCATGCCGACGGGACCTCTCCCCAGCAATGAAATGTCTGATCTGCGACCCGGGCTGTGGGTGAGCCCCACTGATCGGTGAGCAGGATCACCTTTACCCCTCGCTCGGCCGCCAAATCCGCCAGCCTGTGCAAGTTGGTTTCATAGCGACGCACATCGAACATCAGCAAAGTGTCACTAGCTTTCATATCCAACACATAATGCGGCCAGGTGGCTGACGATGAAGTCATATGCGTCACATTTGGACGGATCGCCTGAAAATGGGTGAATGCATAATCGGCAAGTGCACGGGTGATGCGCCCTCCAACCACATAAAGCTGGTGGTCTGCTTCAGCCAACTGGCGCACCGCCGCATCAAAGTTTCCGGCATCCACATTTGCAAAAGTCTGGCCAAGGTTGCTCATCACTGCATCGCCAAACCGGTTGAGAATATGATCATCCGGCGCCTCGGTGGCCCAGTTCGCCCGGCGTTGGGTTGGCCCTGATACCTTGGCTTCGATTTCTTGGCGTAGGGCTTGATGGAATTGCGGAAACCCTTTGAACCCCAGCTTTTGCACCATACGCGCTGCGGTTGGCGTCGAAACCCCGGCCCCTTTTGCAAACATGGTGATCGAGGCCAGACCCGCCGCAGGATAATTCGCCAACAGCGCTGTGCACAGCTTGCGTTCTGACGTGGTCAGAGAATCAGAGTGCTCGCTGATCAGTTCACGCACGGTTTTGCCCGAATTTGGCACCAATATCTCCTGTCGCAATCGCCCGCATTTCGAGCCGGGAGCCATTTCTTGCAGCTCTGTCGTCAGAGGTCAAAAAAATAGCGTGAAAATATATTGACAGAGAATGCGGAAATTGAAAGGATTATTACAGTCAGGAAAGCCATTCATGTCAGCTGCCGCCGAAATCTGGTCCGGTTCACCGGTCGAAACGTATAATGCCGACGGGGCAGGGGCGGTTGTTTTGGTATGCGAGCATGCCTCTAATCATTTTCCTGATGCCTTTGGTGATCTTGGGCTGGATGATGCCTCTCGTCAAAGCCACGTGGCGTGGGATCCGGGGGCGCTGGCGATTGCTTTGGGATTGTCGGCCGCGCTGGATGCGCCATTGGTGGCTGGGACCGTCTCGCGCCTGCTCTATGATTGCAATCGACCTCCGGAGGCCGAAAGCGCCATACCTGTCCGGTCGGAAATGTTTGAAATACCGGGAAACAAATCGTTGAGCGCAGCGCAGCGGCAGGATCGGATCGCAGGCATCTACCATCCGTTTACATCAACGGTTTCTGACCTTTTGGCTGCGCGTAAATTGCGGGGGCAACATTCGATCATCGTCACCATTCACAGTTTTACTCCGATTTATTTTGGCAAGCCCCGCGCCGTTGAAATAGGCATTTTGCATGACACTGACGCGCGACTGGCTGACGCCATGCTTGCCGCAGCCAACAAGCTACCGGAACGTCGGGTTGAGCGAAACGCGCCCTACGGCCCGCAAGATGGTGTCACCCACTCGCTAAAACTCTATGGGATTGCCAACGGATTGGCCAATGTCATGATCGAAATCCGCAACGATCTGTTGCGCTCGCCCAAAGAAGAGGCCGTTATGACGTCAGAAATTCTAACGCTGTTGCGTCCTGCGTTGGCTGCACTTGCCCAAGATCATGAGGCCGTGCCCCATGCCTAAAACCGCATTGGCCTTTATTTATTCCGTGGACGCTATGAACAGGTTTATTGGTCGGATCGCGATGTATCTGATCTTTGTGCTGATTGGCGTGATGGTGTGGTCTTCTGTGTCAAAGACGTTTTTGACACCATCCCTGTGGACGTTGGAAACCGCACAATTTGTCATGGTCGCCTATTATATTCTGGGCGGTCCTTATTCTATTCAGCTGGGTTCAAATGTGCGAATGGACCTGTTTTATAATGGCTGGTCGGTGAAAACCAAAGCTTGGATCGACGCATTTACCGTGTTCTTCCTGATGTATTATCTGGGAGTGTTGCTATACGGCGCGGTTGGATCAACTGCCTATTCGCTGGGCTATTTCGGCCTGGAGCCGTTTACTTTTTTCTGGGAATTATTTGTGACGTTCATTTCCGGCGGGCTTGAGGCTGCGCGCGAAATGCTGGGCCATCTAGAGAGGTCATCGACCGCGTGGCGACCGGTGATGTGGCCGGTGAAATCCATGCTTTGCATCGGAGTGATGCTGATGCTGCTTCAGACGCTCGCCGAGTTGCTGCGTGATATTGGCCGCATTCGTGGGGAGGATCTATAGATGCCCTATGAAATGATCGCCTTGCTGATGTTCAGCTCGATGATGTTGATGCTTTTGACCGGACAGCGGGTATTTGGTGCCATTGGCTTTGTTGGTGCGTTTGCCGGTGTCATGCTCTGGGGCACAGGCGGCGTCGATATTCCGTTTGCTGCGGCGATGAAGCTGATGAAGTGGTATCCGCTGCTGACGCTGCCAATGTTCATTTTCATGGGCTACGTGTTGTCGGAATCCAAGATCGCCGATGATCTTTACAAGATGTTCCATGTCTGGATGGGGCCAGTGCGGGGTGGTCTCGCGATCGGAACGATTGGTCTGATGGTGCTGATTTCAGCGATGAACGGTTTATCGGTGGCTGGTATGGCGATTGGCGCGACGATTGCGCTGCCGGAACTGCTGCGCCGCGGGTATGACAAGGTTATGGTCACCGGGGTCATTCAGGCCGGATCAAGCCTTGGCATTCTGGTGCCGCCTTCAGTGGTGTTAGTGCTATACGCGATGATCGCGCGCCAGCCAGTGGGCCAACTGTGGCTTGCCGGGGCCGTACCGGGGTTGATGATGGCGACTATGTTCATCATTTACATCTATATTCGCTGCCGGATTCAGCCCGAGCTTGGCCCGGTATTGCCCGAAGAAGAGCGTAACGTGCCAATGTCAGAAAAGCTGCGCCTGTTGCGCGCCGGTATCCTGCCACTGGTGATTTTCGGCGCGATGATGGTGCCGTTTGTCAACGGCTGGACCTCGCTTGTGGAAAGCTCGGCCATTGGGGCGATGACAGCGTTTGTCGCGGCAATACTCAAGGGGCGAATGACCCGCGACGTATTCGAAGTGTCGGTGCGTCAGACCATGGCGATTTCCTGCATGTTTATGTGGATCATTTTGGCCGCCCTTGGCTTTGGCGCAATCTTTGACGGGTTGGGCGCGGTCAAGGTCATTGGCGATCTGTTCACCGAACAATGGGGCCTAAGCCCATGGACCATCCTGATCCTGATGCAGCTAAGCTTTATCATCATGGGGACGTTTCTGGATGATACGGCCATGCTGGTAATCGTAGCACCGCTGTATGTGCCGTTGGTCGGAGCACTTGGGTTCGATCTGATCTGGTACGGGGTGCTTTATACGATCACGACGCAAATCGCCTATATGACACCGCCCTTTGGCTATAACCTGTTTTTGATGCGGGCGATGGCGCCGCCAGAAATTGGACTTCGCGACATCTATAGGTCGATCATCCCATTTGCCTTGGTGATGGTGCTGGCGTTGAGTTTGGTCATGATTTTCCCGCAGATTGCCCTGTGGCTACCTGACTATGTGTACGGAAAATAAATCTGAATAAGAACCCTGTGAAGGGGTCGAAATTATAGCAAGGAGAAGAGATATGACGACAAGACGCAAATTCATTCAAGGGGCGGCAACCATTGCCCCGGCAGCGGCTTTGGCCACGCCTGCTTTGGCGCAATCGACGATCAAATGGCGGATGCAGACCTATGCTGGTGCTTCGCTGGCCGATCACGTGGTGACACCCGCGATTAACATGTTCAACCAGATCGCCGGCGACAGGATGCAGATCGAACTGTTTTATGGCGACCAGTTGGTGCCAACGGGCGAGTTGTTCCGTGCCATGCAGCGCGGCACCATCGACGCGGTGCAGTCGGACGATGACAGCATGGCTTCGCCTACCGAAGTTACGGTTTTTGGCGGATATTTCCCGTTTGGCTCGCGCTACTCTCTGGACGTGCCTGTGTTGTTCAACCAGTACGGCTTGAACGAAATCTGGGACGAAGAATATTCCAAGGTTGGTGTTAAGCACATCTCGGCCGGGTCCTGGGATCCTTGCCACTTTGCCACCAAAGATCCAATCCGCTCGCTTGAGGACCTTAAGGGCAAGCGTGTCTTTACCTTCCCGACAGCGGGGCGTTTCCTGACCCAATTTGGTGTTGTTCCGGTGACATTGCCCTGGGAAGACATCGAAGTTGCGGTTCAGACCGGCGAGCTTGACGGTATCGCATGGTCGGGCATCACCGAGGATTACACTGTTGGCTGGGCTGACGTGACCAACTATTTCCTCACCAACAACATTTCGGGTGCTTGGGCGGGGTCGTTCTTTGCCAATATGGATCGTTGGAATGAACTGCCTGATGATCTGCAAACTCTGTTCCGGGTCTGCTGTGATCAGTCTCATTACTATCGTCAGTGGTGGTACTGGGGTGGCGAAGCGGCGTTGCGGGTCAATGGTCCGAAATTGGAGCTGACATCAATTCCGGATGACGAATGGCAGATCGTCGAAGATGCGGCCCAAGTGTTCTGGGAAGAGATCGCAGCAGAATCCGAAACCAAGCGCCGGGTTGTTGATATCTTCAAGAAATACAACGCAGACATGGTCAAGGCAGGTCGCCCTTACCGTTACGGCTAATGAAAATTGACGGGGCAATTTGCCCCGTTAAAACCCACTGGTAGGGTGCGCAAAATGCTCACCCTACGTCTGCCTCACAGGAGTCCGAACATGTCCGGCAATCTCACATTTGAAACGCTGAAATCGCAGGTGGCCGATGGCCGTGTTGATACTGTTCTGGCCTGCCTTGTGGACATGCAGGGCCGCCTGATGGGCAAACGCTTTCACGCGGCACATTTCGTCAACAGCGCCTGGGAAGAGACCCATTGCTGCAACTATCTGCTGGCCACCGATCTGGAAATGGCGACGCCGGATGGTTATGCGAGCACCAGTTGGGAAACCGGCTATGGTGACTATGTGATGAAGCCGGACCTAAGCACTTTGCGCCCGATCCCTTGGTTGGAAGGCACAGTCATGGTGCTGTGTGACGTGCTGGATCACCATACACACAAAGACGTCCCTCATTCGCCGCGTGCCGTTCTGAAGAGGCAGATCGCAC
The DNA here is from genome assembly GCA_003354145.1 of Paracoccaceae bacterium. Lineage (GTDB taxonomy): Bacteria > Pseudomonadota > Alphaproteobacteria > Rhodobacterales > Rhodobacteraceae > NORP181. Next base: position 22,714 of record PIVL01000014.1, on the reverse strand, counting down.
GTCTGACCGATATGGGATTTGATCCGATGATGGCGACCGAGCTTGAGTTTTTTCTGTTTGAGAAAAGTATTGATGATATCCGCAAGGGGAGCTTTCGCGATCTGACTCCGATCAGCGGCTATAACGAAGATTACCACATTTTGCAGACCACCAAGGAAGAGCACGTGATGCGGCCGATCCGTAATCATCTGTATGCTGCCGGTCTGCCGATTGAGAATACCAAGGGTGAGGCCGAGGCCGGGCAGGAAGAGCTGAACATCAAATACGATGCCGCCTTGAATACTGCCGACTTTCATACCATTGCCAAACACGCGATCAAGGAAATTGCCTGGCAGCAGGGTCATGCCGTCACCTTTCTTCCGAAATGGCACAAAGACCGCGTTGGCTCATCCAGCCATGTGCATCAGTCGCTGTGGAAAGACGGCAAACCGGCGTTTTATGACGACAGTGACAAGCTGGGTATGTCTCAGCTGATGAAAAACTACATGGCTGGATTGCTGAAATACGCGCCAGATTACACCTATTTTCTGGCGCCTTATATCAATAGCTACAAGCGCTTTCAAAAGGGTAGTTTTGCCCCGACCCGCACCATCTGGTCAGTGGATAATCGCACGGCTGGGTTTCGTCTGTGTGGGGCGGGGTCCAAGGCCGTGCGGGTGGAATGCCGCGTCGGCGGGTCGGATTTGAACCCTTATCTGGCGATGGCAGCACAGATTGCCGCCGGAATAAAGGGTATTGAGGACGCGTTGGAATTGGACCCGCCAACGGTTGGTGATGCGTATGCTGGAAACACTGGAAAAATCCCTGAAACGCTGCGTGATGCCATGGGGACACTGAAAGCATCCACGATGTTGCGGGCTGCAATGGGGGACGACGTGATTGACCACTACAGCCGGGCGGCGGAATGGGAGATCGAGGAGTTCGACAAAGTTGTAACCGATTGGGAAATAGCACGCGGATTTGAACGGGCCTGAGGGTGGAGTGATGTCCAACAAATTGGAAGTTCTTCAACTGATTGAAACATACCTCGCCAACTACCAGGCCGAGGACGCGGCAGGGTGCGCCGCTTGCTATACGCAAGACGGGCAAATTCTGTCCCCTTATGGACCACCGATCATTGGAAGGGCCGCAATCGCTGCAGCACATGGTGAATGGTTTCTCGAAAATGAAGAAAACAAGAAAATGGATGTGCAATTTTTGCGCACTGAACGCAGTATCGGTTTCTGTCTGGCGGTTTATGAAGCAGATGTTCCGGGGCAGGACAGAGGCATCGAAAAGCAACGAGGTACCAGCTTGATAACGCTGGAACGCTCAAACGAAGGCTGGAAAATCTGGCACACCAGCTTGAATCCATTAGAAATATAACCATCGGTAACTGGATCGAAATATGACAAAAACCTTGAAATGTATCTCGCCGATTGATGGATCGGTCTATGCGGAACGCCCTGTTTTAGCGGGCGATGAGGCCCGCGCGTTGTGCGCCCGCGCCCGTGCAGCGCAAGCAGATTGGGCGGCGCGCCCTTTGCAGGAACGGATTGATCTGGTGATGGCAGGTGTCGCCGCTGTTGGCGAGATGAACGACGAAATCGTTGTGGAACTGGCGCATATGATGGGTCGTCCGGTACGCTATGGTGGTGAATTTGGTGGATTTGAGGAACGATCCAGCCATATGGCGTTGATTGCAGCTGAGGCTCTGGCCGACATAGAAGTTGGCGAGGACGACACATTCAAACGCTACATCAAGCGGCTGCCACATGGCGTCGTGCTTGTCGTGGCACCCTGGAATTACCCGTATATGACGGCGATCAACACAGTGGCTCCGGCGTTGATTGCGGGTAATACGGTCGTGTTGAAACATGCGACGCAAACCTTGCTGGTTGGCGAAAGGATGGCAGAGGCGTTCCGCTCAGTGGGCGTGCCAGCTGATGTGTTTCAGAACGTATTTCTGGATCATGAGACCACGTCTGAACTGATCGCCGCCAAAACGTTCAACTTTGTCAATTTCACTGGCTCAGTTGGGGGCGGCAAGGCAATGGAACGCGCGGCATCTGGCACTTTTACTGCCGTTAGCACCGAACTTGGCGGCAAAGACCCCGGTTATGTCATGGATGACGCTGATCTGGATGCTGCGGTGGATACGTTGATTGACGGGGCGATGTTCAACTCGGGGCAGTGTTGTTGCGGGATTGAACGGATTTACGTGCATGAAACGCTGTATGACGCGTTTCTGGAAAAGGCGATTGCCATTGTGAACGGCTATACATTGGGTAATCCGCTTGATGCCGAAACCACGATTGGCCCGATGGCCAGCGTTCGGTTCGCCCAAGAGGTTCGAGATCAGATTGACGAGGCGGTTGCTGCCGGAGCCACTGCACAAATTGCGAAAATGGCGGCCGACGATGGCGGCGCATATCTGACGCCGCAAATCCTGACCGATGTCACGCACGATATGCGGGTGATGCGGGATGAGAGTTTTGGTCCCGTAGTGGGCATCATGAAAGTGTCCGGCGACGATGAGGCGATTGCCTTGATGAATGACAGCAATTTCGGTTTGACGGCGTCGCTGTGGACCAAAGATATCGACCGTGCGGAATCCGTGGGGGACAGAGTTGAAACTGGCACAGTGTTTATGAACCGCGCGGATTACCTTGATCCGGGCCTGTGCTGGACAGGCTGCAAAGACACCGGACGGGGCGGCGGCCTGTCGGTGATTGGGTATCACAACCTGACCCGCCCAAAATCCTATCATCTTAAGAAGGTGACGACATGAACTTAGTTGGAAACTGGTCCTATCCGACCACAATGAAATTCGGCGCTGGCCGGATTGCGGAATTGCCGGACGCTTGCGCGGCGGCGGGAATGAAAAGGCCCCTGTTGGTGACCGATAAGGGGCTGGCCGATCTGCCGATCACGCAGTCAACGCTGGACATTATGGAGGCCGCAGGTTTGGGCCGGGCTATCTTTGCAGATGTTGATCCCAACCCGAATGAGAAAAACCTGGATGCTGGCGTTGCCGCGTTCAAGGCAGGTGGCCATGACGGTGTGATTGCGTTCGGCGGTGGCTCGGGTCTTGATCTGGGCAAGATGGTAGCGTTCATGTGTGCACAAACCCGACCTGTGTGGGATTTCGAGGATGTGGGTGACTGGTGGACGCGGGCCAACTCTGACGGCATTGCACCGATTGTGGCGGTTCCGACAACCGCTGGAACCGGGTCCGAAGTGGGACGTGCGTCGGTCATTACCAACAGCGAAACCCATGTGAAAAAGATCATTTTCCATCCCAAGGTGCTGCCTGAGGTGGTAATTTGTGACCCGGAACTAACCGTTGGCATGCCGAGTTTTATCACGGCTGGCACCGGGCTGGATGCGTTCGCCCATTGTGTCGAAGCCTATAGCAGCCCGCATTATCACCCGATGAGCCAGGGAATTGCGCTGGAAGGCATGCGGTTGGTCAAAGACTATCTGCCGCGTGCCTATGACAGTCCTGACGACATCGAAGCGCGCGCGCATATGATGAGCGCTGCGGCAATGGGGGCAACGGCATTTCAAAAGGGGCTGGGTGCAATCCATGCGCTAAGCCACCCGGTTGGCGCGGTTTACAATACCCATCACGGCACGACCAACGCCGTGTTCATGCCAGTGGTTCTGGAATTCAACGCTCCTGCAATTGCGGATCGGTTTGAAGCGGCGGCCGGATATCTGGGAATATCCGGAGGCTTTGACGGGTTCAGAGCCTATGTGCAGGAGTTGAACAACAGTCTGGCAATTCCGCGTTCGGCGGCCGAATTAGGTATTGAGGAGAGCCGGATTGACGAGATGGCCAATATGGCAATCCACGATCCAAGCTGCGGCGGTAATCCAATTGAGTTGACGGTAAAGAACCTTGGCCAGTTGTACCGGGACGCGATGTAATGCTGATTTGGCGGGCCGGGGTGGCCCGCCATTACTGCCTTGAATTATGGTTTAACCAAATCCGCGTCGGGACCTAAAACAGACTTTTCAGATCATTGGCAAACGTAGGAAATGCGAACACACCGCTTTTCAGATCAGATGCCGTGATGCCGTGGCGCATGGCCAGGGCAAAGATGTGGATCAGCTCCTCGCCGCTGTGCCCAACCAAATGCGCGCCAATGATCCGGTCGCTGTCATCTTCGACCAGAACTTTGGCCCAAGCCACCTTTTCGCCATAGGTTTTTGCGGAAAACCAACTTGTCATATCGCTGGTTGTGGCATTGAAATTCAGGCGTCGTTTCGTTGCTTCTGCCTCGGTCAATCCGACCGAACTGAATGTTGGCACAGTGTAGACGCTGCTGGGAATGACGTCGTAATTCGGCGTCACCAAAGAAGGGCCAACGATGCTTTCACCGACAGTGCGGCCTTCATAGGTCGCGACCGGCGACAATTGCGGTGATGTGACAAGCGCGTCACCAACAACCCAGACGGACGGGTTGCTGACAGATCGCAGCGTGGCATCGGTATTGATCGCAATACCATCAAAGTCGACATTCGCGGCGGCAAGATCCAGCCCGGCTATATTTGCAATGCGTCCGGCTCCGTTGACGACCCGGTTGGCGTTTAGGGTGTGGGTTTTTCCATCATGTTCAAATGTCACGCCAAGGCGACCGTTCGACTGGCCGATTTTCAGCACTTTGACATCGCTTTTGATGTCGATGCCAATGCGTTCGCTTTCGGCCCGCAATACAGCGACGGCATCACTGTCGAGACGCGGCAACAACCGTGGCATAGCCTCAAGAATTGTCACCTTGGTCCCAGCACGTGCGTAGACATGGCCAAATTCAAGAGCAATAACGCCGCCTCCTACAAACACTATTTCGTCTGGCTGGCTTTCCTCGTTCAGAATATCGTCCGAAGTAATCATCAACTCGGCACCCGGAATTGGCAGGGGCCGGGGAACAGACCCAGTGGCGATGACGATGTTGTCGGCGTTTAGCGTCTGGCCATTGACGATGACCGAATTTGGGCCGGTGAATTTGGCAGTACCGCGATAAATGTCACCACGTTTTTTGGCGGTGTCGGCCATGGCGTCGGGGATAAACCCGATCATATCCTTCTCGCGGCGGATCAAGGCGGTCCAGTCCAGACGCGGAGCATCAACTTTGATACCATGAACGGCGGCATTCTGGATTTCATGCAAGGCATGGCCTGCCGCAACCAGCACTTTTTTCGGGGTACAGCCGCGATTGGGACAGGTGCCGCCAAAATCCCATTCCTCGATAAATGCGATTTTCTTGCCAGCGGTATGGGCCACGGTCGAAACGCCAAAGCCAGCGTTGCCACCGCCGATAATGATGATGTCGTAATCATGTGGCATAGAACTATTCCTTAAAAACAAATAGTTGATTAAAGATGCCCGGCCTTAACCGGACATCTTGGTGGATGCTAGTTGGTCACGCGACCAAGAAAATCATTCATCTCAGCGGCAATCTCGTCGCCGTTTTCTTCCAGTGCAAAATGACCGGTGTTCAAGATGTGGAACTCAAGGTTGTTCAGGTCTTTCTTATAGGGATGTGCTCCATCCTCGGGAAAAATCACATCATTGCCACCCCACATCAGCAAGGCAGGGGGCTGATATTCGCGGAACAACGCCTGCCATTTGGGATATTCTCCAACATTGGTGCCGTAATCCAGAAACATTTCTAATTGCACCTCTTGGTTGCCGGGGCGATCCAGCAGATATTGCGCATGCCAAAAGTTATCCGGGCTGATGGTGGTTGGGTCCTGCACGCCGTGGGTGAACTGCCATTTTGTGGCATCAAGTGTCAGAAAGCCCCGCAGGGCATCGCCATTTGCATCAGATGGATCAGCCCAATAGGCTTTGATCGGGTCCCAGAATTCGCGTAAACCTTCCTCGTAGGCATTGCCGTTCTGGATGACAAAGGCGCTGACGCGTGCAGGATCGTTGGCGAACATGCGATAGCCAACGGGTGCGCCGTAATCCATCAGATAGACAGCGTATTTATCAACACCTTTTACATTCAAAAGCTTGGTAATGATTTCGGCGTTGTTTTCAAACGAATATTCGTAATCGGCAGCGTCAGGCATGTCCGAGGCGCCGAAACCGGGATAATCCGGGGCGATGACGTGAAAATTGTCAGCCAGTTCAGGGATCAGGTTGCGGAACATATGTGACGATGTCGGAAACCCGTGCAACAGTAATACCGTTGGCTTGGCAGGATCGCCCGCTTCGCGATAGGCGATGTTCAGGCCGTCAATTTCGACCGCGTTGAATTGCACGTCGCTAGGCTTTGCAACTGCGCCCAGCGGTAAAAGCAAGGCAAGCGCTGCGGTGGCGAAGATTTTCGTTTTCATGGTCGTTTTCCTTTTGATGGATTGGGAGCTTATTGCACGCGTTTAAGCGCGGCATTCTCGGCGGTCAGTTCGTTGATTTTGTCGCGCAAAAGGGACAATTCGGGTTCCAGTTCTTCAAGCGTGAACCGTTGGGGAATGTGTTGCGGGCAATTCCAGTCAAACGCCGAAACATGGATTTTGACGATGCGTTCAATCTTTTTGGTGCCATCGCTGACACGGGATAAGAGGTAGGGATCACTGTCAGGATCGATGAGTTTTGCCTCACCCCAAAGTTTCAGGCGACGACGGTTTGGATAGTCCACGGCAATCAGCGACACGCGGGGGGACTTTGCCAGATTGCCTGCACTAATATACTGACGATTGCCGCGATAATCGGCATAGGCGATGGTGGTCTCATCCAGCACATGCAGAAACCCCGCTGGGCCGCCGCGAAACTGGACATATGGCCAGCCGGTTTCAGACACGCTTGCCTGAAAGAACCCGTCGCGGGCGACTAGAAAATCAGCTTCGTCAGGGCCAAGGCGGTCGCCGCCTTGCCGGTCATCTGACAGGAATTTGGCGTAGCTATGGGCCGATCCTTTACGGGTCTGTTCGGCCTGGACTGCGGGGGTAAATACGATATCTGCGAATGCCAAAGACATGGGGTTCTCCTAATTTTCGGGTTAAAGGCCCAAACCGCTTAGACCGGCATGATCATCGGCTTTAACCACGCAGGCAGTGATGATCGCTGCTGCGAGGATCAATGGGGAAAGTGTAAATGGAAGAGAAGGAAATGCGCGTTTCATAATGAATTCCTAAAACTTGAGGTCCGAAGTGTACCGATCGGTAAACTTTGTGAGTCTTAAGTGTACTGATCGGTAAGCCCTGTCAACTAATCGTCGGACATTTCTTACTGACAAAACTGGAAAGTCAGTCTAATACTTTGTTAAATAAGCAAAAGAATTTGGTGTTTGAATCTTCTTCGGCAACGCACTATGTACCGATCAGTAAGGAAAGGATCGAATCATGCGTCCAAACAAACGGGATGAACTGATAAGCAAAGCGTTGCTGGTATTTTGCGAGAACGGGTTCCACGCCACAGGCATGGACAAGCTGGTTGCAGAAACCGGAGTCTCAAAGACATCCATGTACAAACATTTCCGCACCAAAGAAGACATCATCCTGGCGACGTTGCGCCTGCGGGACTATAATTTTCGCAGCTGGCTGTATCATTGGCTCGAGGCGGTATCAGACTCGCCCTATGAACAGCTTTTGGCGATTTATGATGCTCTGGAAGAATGGTTCGCACTACCAGAATTCAACGGCTGTATGTTCATCAAAGCCAGCGCTGAATATCAGGACGTGGCAGATCCCATCCATATACAATCAGCGGAACACAAACGCGTGCTGACGGAACATGTCGCGCGGATTGCCAAAGCGGCCGGGGCGGCGCATCCCGACGCACTTGCACGTCAATTGATGATCCTGAAAGAGGGCGCCATTATCATGGCCGTCATGGGCCACAGCGAGAACCCGGCGCAGGATGCCAAAGTCGCGGCGCGGATTTTAATAGATGCCGATTTAGCTGCCTAGGCGATCGACCAGCAACCGGGTCATGTCGTGCGCGTCCGTCCACAGATAACGCAGTATGTCGATTTTGCCGTCGAAATGCGCGTAGATTGTCATCGGGGCACAGCCCGCTTCTTTGTCGGTCTTGATTGGCCGGTCGGTTTTCTTTGAAAAAAACCACTAACGGGGCATTGGCGTGACATCCTCGTGCCAGCTTAGTCCTTTGGCCAGCAGACAACGTTGAGCGCGTGCCGGATAGTCGGTGATGATACCGTCTACGCCCAGATCAATCATTCGGTTGATGTCGGCGCGCTCATTCACTGTCCAGACATTGACTACAAGGCCAAGGGCCTGTGCCTCGGCAAGTGCCTTGGCCGTTATGTCCTTGAAGTAGGGTGACCAGACGGCCCCGCCAAGGTTTGAAACAACTTGCGGGATCGAGCCATTATGAGCCGCAAGTGATGCGCCATCCATCCAAGGTGAACCGTCGATCACATTCACTGCCATCGTTGGGTGCTTGCGGGTTTCGTAAGTCAGATAAGACCGGGGAATATGTGGGGCCTGGCGCGCGATTTCGGTCAAGACCCGCCAATCAAAGGATTGCAGCAACACCCGATCCGCAATTCCGGCAGCATTGATCACCGCCAGTACCGGGGCTACAAGCCGGGGCAACGTCGGGGCTTCGTCCGGGTGGTCAGGGTTGCTTTTGATCTCGATATTCAGCCAGACATCTGCAAATTCGGGCTCCAGCACCATATTCACCAATTGCGCCAGATCCGGAATTTTGATGCCGGACAGAAACGCTTGATCGGGATAGCGCGCAGCATAGGCGGTGCCGTCACGCAATCCGCCGACGTCAAATTGTTGTAGCTCATCATGGCTCATCTGCACGACTGGTTTGCTGTCTCGCTCAAGCCATCTACCGTCAGGCCCACGTGTCGCTGCCGCCATAAGGCTTGGGTTGTGGGTCAGAACCGGTACACCATCAGCAGTGATCATGATGTCAATCTCAACCGCACGCACTCCGATCTCAAAAGTGTTGCGAAAACCAATTAGCGTGTTTTCCGGCAGCACACCGCGGGCACCGCGATGGCCGTGCAGTCGGATGATGTCAGGCGCACCTCGCATCTGTATTGGCAGAGCTGAGGTATTCATCAGGAAAGCCGTCTCTCTGTATTGGCGTCAAATAGATGTAGTGCATCAGGCCCAGGAGTGAACCGCACAACATCGTTGACAGGCAGCGACTGGATGCCGGTGACGCTGGCCACAATCGGAATGTCCGAACCATCCAGAACTCCGTGAACCAAGGTATTCGCGCCCAGTTGCTCAAGCATTTCAACCCGGACGGGCAAAACTCCTTCGGGTTCTGCAATCAGATGCTCGGGGCGGATGCCTGCAATCACCGGACCAGAGGTGCTGAGGCGCGTCGGCAGTGCAGTGCCGTTGTCAAGTATTACCAAACCGTCGCCACCTGTGGCGGTCAGAAAGTTCATGGCCGGGCTGCCGATGAAACCGGCTACAAACATTGATGCGGGGCGTTCGTACAACTCAATCGGCGTATCAAATTGTTCAACGTAACCCGCGTTCAGCACCATAAGCCGGTCGCCAAGGGTCATTGCTTCGACTTGATCGTGGGTGACGTAAATCGACGTTACGCCCAGCCGTTTCTGCAATTTTCGAATTTCCAGCCGCATTTGTACACGTAGTTTGGCGTCCAGATTGGACAACGGTTCGTCAAACAGGAACACCTGAGGATCGCGAACAATGGCGCGGCCCATGGCGACGCGCTGGCGTTGTCCACCTGATAATTGCCGGGGTTTGCGATCCAGATATTCGCGGATTTCAAGGATATCGGCGGCCTCGTTCACGCGGCGGGTGATCTCGTCCTTTGGAGTTTTGCGGATTTTCAGGCCATAAGCCATGTTCTCACGCACGCTCATATGCGGGTAAAGAGCGTAATTTTGAAACACCATTGCAATGTCACGGTCCGCGGGTTCAATTTCGTTTACGATCTTGCCGCCGATGGATATCTCGCCGGATGTAACGGTTTCCAACCCTGCGATCATCCGCAGCAAGGTTGATTTCCCGCACCCCGACGGCCCGACAATGACGACGAATTCGCTGTCATTAATGTCACCCGAGATATGGTGAAGCACCTCGTCAGGCCCATAGGATTTCGTCAGTTGATCAAGGTTTATCGTTGCCATATCCGGGCGGTCCTATTTGTCAGTTTCGGTCAGCCCTTGCACAAAGAGCTTTTGCATTGAGATCACAACAAAGACTGGCGGGATCATCGCCAACAGGGCGGTCATCATTATGACATTCCATTGCGGCGATTGCTCGGCGGCCTCGAGCATCTGTTTGATGCTCATCACAATCGTTGTCATATCGGCGTCCGTGGTGATCAGCAGCGGCCACAGGTATTGGTTCCAGCCATAGATGAACAGGATCACGAACAGCGCGGCTATGTTGGTGCGTGACAGTGGGATCAGGATATCCCAGAAAAACCGCATCGGGCTGGCGCCATCAATACGCGCGCTTTCGAGCATTTCGTCCGGGATGGTCAGGAACACTTGTCGGAACATGAAGGTCGCTGTGGCCGAGGCGATTAGCGGGATCGACAACCCCCAATAGCTATTCAGCATCCCCAGGTTGGCCACCACCTGGAACGTTGGCATGATGCGTACCTCAACCGGTAGCATCAGGGTGATGAAGATTAGCCAGAAGAACCCCATGCGGAAAGGGAATTTGAAATAGACGATAGCAAAGGCGGAAATCAGCGAAATGGAGATCTTGCCAAGTGAGATCATCATCGCCATGGCCAGCGAATTGGCCAGCATCCGCCAGACCGGGGCGATTTCAGTGCCCGACAGGCCCGAACCAAACAGGGTGCGTTTAAAGTTTTCCCAGAAATACCCGCCGGGCAACATCGGGATCGGGGCCTGCAACATGCGGGCTTCGTCATGGGTGGCGGCAACAAATGTGATCCAGATCGGCAGGGCAATCAGCAGGATGCCAACAAGTAGGATCAGGTGGGATATCACCGTCAGAAGGGGGCGGTTTTCGACCATCAGTAGTCCACCTTTTTCTCGACATAGCGGAACTGGATCACAGTCATCGAGATGACGAGGATCATCAGTATCACCGATTGCGCAGCAGACCCGCCAAGGTCCAGCCCGACAAAGCCATCGTTATAAACCTTGTAGACAAGGATCGTAGTCGCACCGGCCGGGCCACCCTGGGTCACCGCATGGATGATGCCAAAGGTGTCAAAGAACGCATATACCGCGTTGATAACCAACAGAAAGAACGTGGTTGGAGATACCAGCGGCAAGATGATAGTACGGAACCTGCGCACCGGGCCCGCGCCATCAATGGCCGAGGCTTCGATGACTGATTTCGGAATTGACTGCATGGCTGCGAGATAAAACAGAAAGTTGTAAGCGACCTGCTTCCAGGCGGCCGCAAGGATCACTAGTAACATTGCCTGATGGCCGTTCAGGTAATGGTTCCAGTCATAGCCAACGAATTCCAGAAGGTAGGGAAATATGCCTAGCGTCGGGTTGAACATGAACACCCACAGCGCACCGGCCAAAACCGGGGCGACGGCATAGGGCCAGATCAGCATTGTGCGATAGGCCATCGCTCCGCGGACAACGCGGTCGGCGAATCCGGCCAGAAACAACGCCACCGACATTGATATGAACGCCACACAGGCGGAGAAAATGATCGTGCGCCAGAATGTTTCGAAATATTGTTTGTCTTCAGCAAGAATTTGAAAATTCTCAAACCAGACAAATTCTGTGGACAGACCAAAGGCGTCTTCGATCCGCATCGACTGATACATTGCCTGACTGGCGGGCCAGATGAAAAAAATCAGGGTGACAAGAATCTGCGGGGCGACCAGCAGATAAGGAAGCACCGAAGTAGGGAAATGAACACGCTTCAGCATCGGGGTCTCCGAAGAAGGAGAGCCCGGCCATGTTGGGGTAGGCCGGGTTCCTGAGTCTAGGATTACTTGGTTGTGCGCTCAAACTTGCGCAGCAAAACATCACCACGTTCAACCGCAGCATCCATCGCTTTTCTGGCAGTCTTGTCACCAGCCCAAAGCGCCTCCATCTCTTCATTGATCACATCACGGATCTGAACAAAGTTACCAAACCGCACACCGCGTGAATTGGCAGTTGGTGTGTTCAGGCTCAGTTGTTTGATCGCAGTGTCAGTGCCTGGGTTTTCTTTGTAGAACCCTTGCTTTTTGGACAGTTCATAGGCGGCAGTGGTGATCGGCACATAGCCGGTTTCCTGATGCCACCATGCCTGAACTTCAGGCGAGGACAGGTAAGTCATGAACTTCGCCACACCTACATACTCATCCTCGGGATGCCCAGACAGCGCCCACAAAGTAGCACCACCAATGATCGAGTTTTGCGGCGCGTCCGCAACGCTGGTGTCCAGCGGCAGCATAGTCTGGCCAAACGCAAAGTCTGCGTCTTTGATGCTGCCGTAATAGGCGGATGAATTCATCCACATGCCACACTCGGCATTCATGAACATCGGCAGGCTGTCGCCGCGACGGCCACCATAAACGAACTGTTTTTCCAGCCCCATTGTGGCGATATCGGCCAGACGGGCCTCGACCGCGTCATTGTTAAAGGTGAACGTGGTGTCAAACCCGGCAAACCCGTTTTGTTCGGTGCCCATTTGCAGATTGTGCCAGGCTGAGAAGTTTTCGATCATCACCCATGACTGCCAGCCAAAGGAAAAGCCGCATTTCATGCCGTTTTCAACCAGCTTGGCCGATGCTCTTTGCATGTCATCCCATGTCACAGGGATTTCAGCGCCGGCTGCATCCAGTGCATCCTTGTTGTACCACAGAACAGGAGTCGAGCTGTTGAATGGCATCGACAGCAAGTCACCTTCTGGTGTCTGATAATACGAAATCACCGCAGGCAAATAGTCGCTTTTGTCAAACGGCTCGTTGGCGTCTTTCATCAGTTGTTCGATCGGATAAATCGCGCCTTTTGCGGCCATCATTGTCGCTGTCCCAACTTCAAACACCTGAACAATATGTGGCTGTTTTTTGGCGCGGAACGCGGCCACAGCGGCGGTCATGGTTTCAGTGTAGTTGCCTTTATAGGTCGGCATCAGTTTGTAGTCCGACTGAGAGGCGTTGAAATCCTCAGCAATTTTGTTGACTCGTTCACCGTTGGTCCCGCCCATCGCGTGCCACCATTGAATTTCCGTTTGTGCAAGTGCCGACGTTGACAATAACGCCAAAGCCGCCGCCGAAGCGCACGCAAGAGTTCTAAATGCCATGATATCCTCCCTGGCAGAATGATCTTTTGGCAGCCCCAAGCAGTTCAGAGCTTATCCAACGTCGACAAGTGAACACGGCTAAATAAATAATGCAATTAAAAGTTTTATGACGTAAAGCATAACATAAGGTTATAATCGCCCAGCTTGGGGCCATGAAATACGTAGGGACACAAGTTGGCATTGCGATTAAGACAACTCGAAGCGTTTCAGGCCGTGGCTCGTTTGGGCAGTATGACCCAGGCAGCGAAGCATTTGGATGTATCGCAACCGGCAGTCAGCCGGTTGTTGTCCAGTTTTGCGAAATCGGTTGGTTTTGAATCGTTTGAGCGCAAGGGTGGTCAGCTGGTCCCGACACAAGAGGCGCGCTATTTGCTAAGCGAAGTGACTCGGGTACTGGACGGGTTGCAACATATCGAAGAACTCAGCCGCGATTTGACTGCGCGCACCGCCGGGCATCTGCGCATTGCTTGCCTGCCGGGGTTTGCGACCAGTCATTTGCCCGGCGTGTTGATGCAGTTTCTGGAAACACGACCGGCAGTGACGGTGACGCTAGAGCCGGATCGACCGGAGCGGATTCTGGAATGGATCATCGGCGAACAATATGATTGCGGCATCACCGATGGCTTTACGGGTCACCCGGCAACCGAGAGTCAGAATATCCGGCTTCGGTCAGTCTGCATTTTTCCCAAAGGGCATCATTTCGCCGCAAAATCCGAAATCCGGCCCGAGGATATCGTGGGCGAGAAGATGATTCACACGCGGCGGGGCAGTGCGTTTTTTGTCGACCTCAACCAAGCCTTTGTAGATCGCGGGGTGGCGTTACCGTCGTGGATCGAAACCCGCCAATTTACGGTTGCCTGCATGATGGTGTCCCAGGGCACCGGTGTGTCCGTCGTCAGCGAACTGGACGCTGTGCATTTTGTCGAAGTGGGGTTGGTGGATATGCGCCCGTTCCTGCCAGAAGTGTCGCACAAACTGTCGATCCTTAGGCCAATCGCCAAAACCCCGTCGGTTGTCACGCTTGAATTCATTGAAACGTTCGCCGAAAGTCTGTTGCCGTTTCATTCCGACGACAGCTAAATTGCGCGCGCCAAAGGAAGGGCAAGTCTGCACAAGAAACAGCCAAAAGCCCTGTTTCGCGTCAAGGGGGCCTCAAAATAATTGACCAGTTGGTAAATTAATGCTTCCCTTACGTCACATCTATATCAACAAGGGGGACAAGGAATGAACATTGCGAGCAAGGTCTTGCGCAGAACAGTGATTGCCGGAGCGGCGTCATTGAGTCTTTTAGGCATGGCAGGGGCCAGCGTGGCCGAGACAACCAAGGTGGCGGCGATCTATACGCTGCCAGTGGAACAACAGTGGATCAGCCGGATTCACAAGGCCCTGAATGCGGCCAAAGACCGGGGCGACATAGAATATGTATTTTCGGAAAATGTTGCCAATACTGATTACGAACGCGTCATGCGTGAATACGCTGAACAGGGCCACCAACTGATTGTCGGAGAAGTGTTTGGTCTTGAACGCGCGGCCCGAAAGGTTGCCGGTGATTACCCGGAAACCGCGTTCCTGATGGGGTCATCTTTTGGTCCGGTTGCGCCGAACTTCTCGGTTTTTGACAACTGGATTCACGAACCAAGTTATTTGTCTGGCATGGTTGCGGGTGCCGCCACCGAAAGCAACCTCATCGGCATGGTCGGCGGTTACGCGATCCCCGAAGTGAACCGCCTGATGAATGCATTCATGGACGGCGCGCGGTCGGTCAATCCCGATGTGCGGTTCCTCGTGACCTTTATCGACAGCTGGTATGATCCGCCTAAAGCCAAAGAAAGTGCGTTTGCAATGATGGACGCTGGTGCCGACATCATGTTTGCCGAACGGTTTGGTGTGGCAGATGCTGCCGTTGAACGGGGCGTTAAAGCTGTGGGCAATGTCATCGACACATCTGGCGACTATCCCAACACGATCCTGACCTCGGCCTTGTGGCATATGGAACCAACCATCGACCGAGCCATTGGCGCCGTTGCGGATGGCACGTTTGAGGCTGCGGATTATGGTCAGTACAGCTTTATGGGTTATGGCGGTGGATCGCTTGTGGTTGATGAAACGCTGGTGTCGGGCGACGTTCTGACCAAGGTCAAAGAGACCGAACAGGCGATTCAGGACGGTATGTTCCGCGTCAATGTGAATGACGCGCCACCTGTCTCTGACAAATAGCAGGATCGGGCCAGTTGTTGCGACTGGCCCGTCTTAACCCAATGGAAAACCTGAAAATACTGTCGCTGAATGCGCTGTCCAAACGTTTTGGATCTGTTGTTGCCAATGACGCCGTAGACCTTGATTTGCATCGCGGCGAAGTGCTGGCCTTGTTGGGCGAAAATGGTGCAGGCAAGACCACGTTGATGAACATGCTGTTTGGCCACTATTTGCCTGATAGCGGTTCAATTGATGTGCTGAAAGACGGTGTGATGACACCGCTGCAATTGGGCCATCCGCAGGCCGCATTGGCCGCAGGTATCGGCATGGTGCATCAGCATTTCACACTGGCTTTGAACCTGACGACCTTTGACAATGTTGTGCTGGGGTCTGAACCGTTGTTTTCGTGGCGTCGCGATCGCGCCGGAGCTCGTGCAAAGCTGCAAGGAATAATGAAGCAAAGCGGGCTTGAGGCTCCCTTGGACGTTCCGGTCGGCCAGCTTTCGGTCGGCGAGCGGCAGCGCGTCGAAATCCTCAAGGCGCTCTATCGGGATGCGCGTATTCTGGTGCTGGATGAACCCACCGCCGTATTGACTCCGCAAGAGGCCGATACATTATTTGAGAACGTAGCCACAATGACCAAAAATGGTCTGGCGGTGATCTTTATTTCCCATAAGCTGCGCGAGGTTCTGGCGTTTTCCAATCGTATTGCAGTGCTGCGTCACGGCCAAAAAGTTGGTGAAATCGCCACAAAAGATGCCGATGAGCGTGTCATCGCCCGCATGATGGTTGGGGCCGATACCCCGATCACTCCTCGCGAAAATATGGCGCCCGGTGCGCCGATACTAACCCTGAAAGACATCAATGTCCGAGGCCGATCCAAACGCGACGGCCTGAGCGACGCCAGTTTCAGCGTCCATTCCCACGAAATTCTTGGCGTTGCAGGCGTGTCGGGCAATGGTCAGTCGGCACTGGCTGGGCTGGTATCAGGCTTGATAAGACCAGATAGCGGAACTCTGTCTGTCGACGGCAATGAAATCAGCCGCCCAGATCCCTTGGCAATGATCAATGTCGGTGTCGGGCGCATCCCCGAAGATCGTCATCACGACGGTATTGTTGGCGCGATGACGGTAGCTGAAAACATGGTGATCGAGCGTTTGAACGATACAGATGTGCAAACACGTGGCTTGCTGAACCGCGATTCCATTCAGGCCAGCGCCGAACGTTTGACCAAAGAGTACGACGTGCGCGGGCCCGGCAGTGATGCTGCGGCGCGGTTACTCTCGGGCGGTAATATCCAAAAGCTGATCCTTGCCCGGGTGTTTGACCAAAACCCACGCCTTATCCTGGCCAACCAGCCGACACGCGGCCTTGATATGGGGGCCGCCGCCGAAGTGGGGCGACGACTGTTAGAGGCACGCAAACGCGGGGCCGGTGTGCTTTTGATCTCAGAAGACCTCGACGAAATTCTTGGACTGGCAGACCGCATCATGGTGATCCATGACGGGCATTTGAGCGAAGTCACCACACGTGACCGCGAAGAAATCGGCCTGAGCATGGCAGGAGAACACGCATGATCCGTTTCGAGACCCGCAATGCACCACCGCGAGCACTGACCGTTGGAGTGCCAATCCTGTCCGCGCTTGTGGCGCTGGCATTGGCGTCGATCCCGCTGGCGTTTGCCGGGGCCAACATCCCGACAGCTTACGCCGAAATGATCAAAGGCGTTTTTGGTTCCAAATTTGCGTTTTCCGAGATGCTGACCCGCGCTACACCGCTGATTTTCACCGGCCTCGCCGCCGCTTTGGCGTTCCGTGCCAAGCTGTGGAACATTGGCGCTGAGGGGCAGCTTTACCTTGGCGCTCTGGCGGCCGTCGCCATCGGGGCAGGGGCGATAGACGTTCCCGCCTTTGTCCTCGTGCCGTTGATCATTGTGTTCGGGGCCGCTGCAGGGGCTGCCGGAATGGCGGTGCCAACACTGCTAAAGACCCGCTTTGGCGCGGATGAGGTGGTGACGACACTGCTGCTTAACTTTATCATTCTGATCTTTGTGCAGATGATGCTTGAGGGCGCTCTAAAAGACCCGATGAGCATGGGTTGGCCGCAATCAGCACCGATCCTTGACCAAGGTATGTTGCCACAACTGATGGACCGGATGCGCATACATTCCGGCCTGATCATGGCGCTTGTCGCGGCGGGTATCGCCCAGTTCATGCTGGCAAGGTCGGTCTGGGGGTTCCGTCTGCGCGCAGTTGGCGAAAACGCCGCTGCCGCGCGTCACGCCGGGATTGGCGTCAATCGCTCGCTGATGAGCGTTGCAATCGTTTCGGGAGGTCTGGCCGGTCTGGCCGGTGTCAGCGAAGTTGCCGGTCTCAAGGGCTATCTGACCGCCGATCTATCACCGGGTTTTGGCTATACCGGCATCGTGGTGGCCATGCTGGCAGGGTTATCGCCAGTTGGTGTTGTGATTTCGGCACTGTTCATTGCGTCGGTATTTGTTGGGGCCGACAGTATGAGCCGCGCTATGGGTGTGTCATCCTATCTGGCTGATCTGGTGGTCTCGATGTCGCTGCTTTGCGTGTTGATCGGCGGCTTTTTTGCCCGTTTTCGCATTGTACGCACCATATCTGAGGTGGCGTAATGGACATTCTGCAAATCCTGCTAACCGACAGTTTCTGGGCCGCGTCGCTGCGCATTGCCACGCCGTTGATCTTCGGCGTTCTTGGCGCATTGATCTGCGAGAAATCCGGTGTTCTCAATCTTGGCATCGAAGGCATATTTGCGGCTGGCGCCATGGCCGGCTGGATGGCCGTCTGGTTGGGCGCGGGGCTGTGGGGTGGTTTGCTGGTCGCCGCTCTGGTCGGAGCCTTCTTTGGTCTGATCCACGCAATCCTGACAGTGCCATTGGGTCTGTCGCAACATGTTTCCGGGCTGGGCGTCACCCTGTTTGCCACCTCGGTCAGCTATTTCATCTATCGCACAGCCTTGCCAAACGTGTCCTCTCCCCCTCGGATCGAGCCATTTCAGGCGCTCGACATTCCAATTCTGTCTGACCTGCCTTTCATCGGCCCCGTTCTGTTTCAGCAAACCGCGATGACCTGGCTGGCCTTGGTGATGGTCGTACTGGTCTGGTACGTTCTAAGCCGCACAGCGCTGGGTGTTGCGATCAAAGCGGTCGGCGACAACCCGGATAGCGTCGACGCGCAAGGCCTGTCGGTCTATGGCCTGCGGATCGGAGCAGTCATGGCAGGCTCAGCGCTGATGGCGCTGGGCGGCGCGTTTCTGACTATGTCAGCCTTTGATGCGTTTTTCTTTGGTATGGTCAACGGGCGTGGCTGGGTCTGCATAGCCTTGGTGATTTTCGCCAGTTGGCGACCGGGCAAAGCGCTGCTGGGCGCGTTGCTGTTCGGAGCATTCGATGCCTTTCAGGTCCGCCTGCAAACCGAAGTCGGCGCATTTGTTCCGGGGCAAGTGTTCCTGATGGCGCCCTATATCCTGTCAATTCTTGCCCTTGTGATTGCCGCACGCGGCGCTGATTATCCGCGAGCCTTGCTGACCCCATGGTTCAAAGGCCAACGCTAGAGGTTTTGCCCATGTTCGACCTGATCATCAAAAATGCCAGCCTGCCGGATGGCCAAAAGGGCGTTGATATTGCTTGTAAAAACGGAGCGATCGCCGCCGTCGAGACCGGGATCACCGCCGAAGCCAGCGAAATCATCGACGCTGCTGGCTATCTGGTCTCACCGCCCTTTGTGGACCCGCATTTCCATATGGACGCCACGCTGTCGCTTGGTTCGCCCCGGATGAACGTATCGGGCACCTTGCTCGAAGGCATCGCACTTTGGGGTGAACTGAAGCAAATCCAAACCGTCGATGACGTCATCAACCGCGCGCTGCGCTATTGTGATCTGGCGGTGTCCATGGGTATCGGCGCGATCCGCAGCCATGTGGATGTGTGTGATGATAGCTTGACCGGAGTGCAGGCCCTGCTGGACGTGCGCCAACAGGTAGCGCCTTATCTTGACCTGCAACTCGTCGCCTTCCCGCAGGACGGCGTGCTGCGCGACCCCACTGCGATGACCAATCTGCTGCGCGCGCTGGATAAGGGCGTCGATGTCGTTGGCGGCATCCCGCATTTTGAACGGACCATGGCAGACGGGGCTGACTCTGTCCGCCAGCTTTGCCAGATCGCGGCGGATCGTGGGCTGATGGTTGACATGCATTGTGACGAAAGCGACGACCCCCTTAGCCGTCACATCGAAACGCTGACCTACGAAACCCAACGCTTGGGCCTGCAGGGGCGTGTTGCCGGTTCGCACCTGACATCGATGCATTCGATGGACAATTATTACGTCTCAAAATTGATCCCCCTGATGGTCGAGGCGCAGGTACATGCGATCCCCAATCCGCTGATCAACATCATGCTGCAAGGGCGCCATGACAGCTATCCGAAACGGCGCGGCCAGACCCGCGTTCCTGAATTGCGCGACGCCGGACTAACCGTTGGGTTTGGTTCTGATTGCGTCATGGACCCTTGGTATTCAATGGGGCGTGCTGACATGCTGGATGTGGCATCAATGGGGCTGCATGTGGGCCAGCTCAGCAGCCGCGCCGATATGGCATGGTGCTTTGAAGCAGTGACAACAAATTCGGCGCAAATCATGGGGCTGGAGAATTATGGCCTGACCAAAGGCTGCGCCGCCAACATGGTCCTGCTACAGGCTCGCAGCCCAATCGAAGCAATCCGCTTGCGCGCCAACCGTCTTGCCGTGATCCGCAAAGGCGCCGTGATTGCTCGCAACCAGCCGCAAGTAACTGAACTTAACCTGCCGGGAAGACAATCTGGTCTTGATCCGGCCGACTACAATCCTTCTGACTGATACCAATTTCAGTTTGGTAAAAATATCCCCGCCGGAGGCAAAAAAAAATCAATTTACCCGATAGCAGCCAGATACCCGGCAAATTCATTGCTTTGCATCAGCGTCTTACACCGCTCAAACCGACCCGTCGCATAGGCCCAAAAGTCCTCGGCCTCATTACCATCGGCGTGTTGGATCAGACCCCAAAGCGTCCAAAGCAGATCACACATCGCTTTGTATATCACGACACGCCCCATTTGTGCCGCGTCCGGTTCAGTACCATAATAGGCGCGTAGCATTTGCAGATCCTGCAGGTCGCTAAACTCGCCTTCCACCGACAAATCTCCCAGATCCCAGGCCGGGTCATTCATGCCGGAATATTCCCAATCCACGATCCACATGACACTGCCTTCATCCAGGAAATTCTCGCAAAGCGGATCGCAATGGCATGGGGCCAATGCAGCCGGATTCGCTGCCAGTGCCTGTTTCACCGGCTCAGCAGCCCGCACGATTTCGCGATACCCATCAGGCAGTTCGGCGTTCTTGTCTGCGAGTATTTTCAGGTAGTCATCAATCATCGCAAACAATTCAAAACGAAACTCAAATACC
Organism: Paracoccaceae bacterium; assembly: GCA_003354145.1. Taxonomy (GTDB): domain Bacteria; phylum Pseudomonadota; class Alphaproteobacteria; order Rhodobacterales; family Rhodobacteraceae; genus NORP181. Next base: position 1,856 of record PIVL01000014.1, on the reverse strand, counting down.
TCACCCGACTGGTGCAGTTTGCGCAATCCCGACCCAGCGCGGCCCGGTGCTCCGGCGCGGGATCTGAACTGTTCGGGCGTCATGGTGACGCTTTTATCAATATACTGGCTGATCATCACGCCGCCGGCTGAATCTGCCCACAAAACTTTGGCAGAGACCCCTGCGCGGGCTGCGGCACGGGCGTTGTGTAACTCGACCGCACGGTCGATATAGTTTTCGGTCCCTTCACCAGGAATACGTACGATCAGCTTCTCGCGGTCAGTTTCTACGCGGTAAACCAGATTGGTCAGCCCACCCAAACGGGTGGTGACATAGCTGTCTTCTGTAACCCCAGCCATATGCGGAAGGTTTTGCAGGGCAGCGTGGATTTCGGGGCGGTTTTCTGTCATTAAATCAATCTTTCAATCGGATATTGTCAGGGTCATAAAGCGGCGAGGCAACTCGGTTTATCGCATATCGCTGGCCAAAGGTTTCCAGTTCAAACGCGTCCTGTTCAGCCAGCTCGGTTGATAAATACCCATAGACAATCGTCTTTTGCACAGTTTCGCCAAAGGCAGCACTGGATACAAGAGACACCACTTGATCGCCGTACATAATGGTTTCACCACCATATAGTGGCAGTTTCTCATCCGAAACAAAGCAGCACAGTGTTTGAGTGGTCCCGGTTTGTTTTTGCACTTCCAACGCGGTGCGCCCAATAAAGCCATCCTTGGATTTCAGATGCACAGCAAAGCCCAACCCGGCCTCGTAAGGCGTGTAATCCGGGGTAATATCGGCGCTCCAATAGAGATAACCCTTTTCCATACGCATGCTGTCAATCGCGCGATAGCCGATGTCGCGGATGCCATGCCCCGCGCCGTGTTCACACAGTAAATCATAGACGTGCAAGGCAAACTCAGTGGGAATATGCAGCTCATACCCAAGCTCACCAACATAACCGATACGGACGGCGCGCACCGGGGCGGCTCCGATCAGGATGTCTTGGGCTGTGCCAAATGGGAAGGCGGCGTTTGAAACATCCTGTTCGGCCACGGTCTCAAGCACCAGACGCGCTTTGGGCCCCGCCAGGTTGATAACGGCGCGGGCTGAGGTGACGTCGATCAGCACGACGCCTTCGGGCAGGTTGCGCCTGATCCAGTCGCTGTCATGTTGGCCAAATCCGGCACCGGTGACGATATAGAAATGATCCGGGCCAAGGCGGGTGATGGTGACGTCGGCCTCGATCCCACCGCGGTTGTTGCAAAGCTGGGTATAGATGACCTTGCCCACGGGTTTGTCCATGTTGGACACGGCTAGATTCTGGATCGCATCCAAAGCTCTGGCGCCGACCAGTTCGAATTTGGAAAAACTGGATTGATCAATCAGCACCACACCAGTCCGGGTGGCACGGTGTTCGGCGGCGGCGAATGTCTTCCATCCGGGGTTGAGGAAATCCAGCTGATCGACAGGTTCAACGCCGTTCGGCGCAAACCACAGAGGCCGCTCCCAGCCGTTTTTTGACCCAAAGACCGCGCCCTTTGCCTTAAGCCGTTCATGCAACGGGCTAAGGCGCAGATTGCGGGCGACGTGGCTTTCGCTGCCGGGATAGCGCATTTTGTAGTGATGCGCGTAATGCTCAACTGCACGGGGATACATATAGGCGCGGCTGCCGTGGTGTGTCCCAAAGCGGCGGTTGTCAAGCGGCCACAGATCCAGGCTTGGTCGGCCTTCCAATAGCCACTCGGCTATCATCTCACCGGCACCACCGCCTGCGGCAATACCGTATAGGAACCCGGTCGCCAGCATCAGGTTGTCAAAGCCCGGCACTGGCCCCATGACAAAATCACCGTCCGCCGAATAGGGGATAGGGCCGTTGA
>PIVL01000580.1 GCA_003354145.1 Paracoccaceae bacterium | reverse complement strand
ACCTTTGGGCAAGGTCATCAAGGGGTTGATTCTTGCCTCAACGTGGGGCTTGAAGCCCACACGGAAGTGCCACCGAAACTCGCTGGGCCAGTTCACCCATGGGTATTGCGAGACGTGTCATAAAACGACCCATTTGGAACGCCGAGCCGGTGGGCGAACTGACCTCCTGACCAGGCTCGGCCATCCGGTCGAATCGCCTGATTGTACGCGTCCGCTGCAATCGTTCACGTGACAAACCACGCATCGTCGCCTGAGACATATCCCCGCGAGCGGATTTGCGGTAGGATCAACTCACGGGCGCCCTCGGCTCCAACGGCGATGACGAGCGGCGTGCCATCGGCTACCGGCATTTCGCTGGGATGCTCGATTTGAACGCCGTGGATTCTCTCATTAACTTTGCGCTCGTTGATGTCATAACCGCGTCGAACGGCGACATTCCGTGCCTGTAACCAGCGAAGCCATGGCTTGCCCGCTTGACCAACCCCCCACAGGTCAACACGTGTGGCGTTGCGCAGTGGACCGGCAAGCAGGTGCAATTGCCGGCAACGCGTGAACGCTTCCAATGTATAGCGAGAATCGGTTCGTGTCAGCCTGTCAACATGATCCGTCCAATCGAACAGCACTTCGTCAACTTTGCCGAAGCGCATGCCGTGAGCGGCAGCGCGCAGCATCAGATCGTAGTCCTCAGGAAGATCGCTGTCGCAAAAGCCCATTTCGAAATAGCTTCGCCGCGCCAGGATTGTTGGATTGACCAACGGAAACTCTACGAATCGGAGAGCGGATATCTGTTCGCCACCGATGGTTTCTTCGTTGATCCACCGCTCGTAGCGGCGCATCGAACGAGCAACGCGGCCTGTCTCGTTTAAGATGCGGACTTGGCATCCAATCACGTCGAGATTCTGTTCGTGAAGCAGCTGTAGTTGTGTTTCGAGACGCAGCGGGTATGCGAAATCATCGGCATCCATGCGAGCGATGAACGGCGCAGCTGCAAGCTCGGTCGCCGTGTTCGCCGTTGCGGCGACACCGCGATGGGCGCACTGAATCAGTTTCAAGCGTGGATCACGTAGTTTTCGTATGACGGCAACTGTCTCATCCGTCGAACCATCATCAAGGACGATCAATTCGATCCTGCGCAACGTCTGTTCGAGGATCGAACGCACGGCTCGAGAGATCGTCCGGGCACCATTGAATACCGGCAAAACAACGGAGACTTCAGGCATGTGACCAGTTTGGTGGAAACGTCGTGTCAGACCTGCCCGACGACGTGTATTGTATCAAATGCGGCTGAGTGGTTCTTTCGACGCGCCAATTACAAACCGCTAAACCGCTCGCGTTCGGGCGACGTGTCAACAATCGACCGATAAAGAAACGGCCCCGGCCCCCCATTGGCGGACGGCGGTCTATGATGCTGCTTCACCCAACAATCCGAAACCGAGGCGTCCCGCTCCCGGCATCCCCCTGTTGCTCCGACTTCTTTTCAGGCAAATGCGGAGAGTATGACTCCAACTGCCGCTTGGCCCATCGCTTGTAGTGCTCCGTCGTCGATGCGCAGGAATGCCCCATCTGGTTTTGAAGTTGCGGGTTGTCCGCATTCATTCTCGCGTGGGCATATCTGAAGGCGTGGAAGCCG
>PIVL01000271.1 GCA_003354145.1 Paracoccaceae bacterium | reverse complement strand
TGCCGACGGTAATCGCAGTCACTCCTGAGTCACAGGGAAATGACAGGCGACCTGTTGCTCTTTCCCCTCCAAAACCGGGGGAGTATCCCGGCAAATAGCCTGAGCCTTCCAGCATCTTGGCGCAAAGGGGCAACCGGTAATCGCTTTGAGAGGCGAGGGCAGCTCGCCTTCCAGTTTGATGCGATCGGTTTTGGCTTTGGGGTCAGCGCGCGGCGTCGCGGAAAGCAGTGCCTTGGTATAGGGGTGTTTCGGCGCTGCAAAGACGGCGTCTTTACTGCCCTTTTCCACGGCACGACCCAAGTACATCACGATCACATCGTCGGCAACGTGCCGTACTACGCTTAGGTCATGACTGATGAAAAGGTAGGCCAGTTTGAGTCGCTCCTGCAGATCAACAAGCAGGTTAAGGATCGCGCTCTGGATCGAGAGATCAAGGGCGGAGACCGGTTCATCCAGAACAAGCACCTTCGGCTCCAACATCAGTGCACGCGCAACTGCGATACGCTGCCGCTGGCCGCCAGAGAACATATGCGGATAGCGAACGAAATGCTCGCTCCGCAAGCCTACGAGTTGAAGCATTTCGCGCGCTTTTTCCTCGCGTTCGCGTGCGGGCATGTCCCGTCTGTTGATGATCAGCGGCTCTTGCAGAATTTTGCCCACTTGCTGACGCGGATTAAGCGACCCATACGGATCCTGGAACACGATCTGAACGGAGGTTCGCAGGTCTGCCCAATCCTCACGACCGACTGGCTTGCCGTCCAAAACCAACGTGCCGTCAGTCGGCTCCTCGATCATGGTGATCAACCGGGCCAGCGTCGATTTTCCGCAACCGGACTCGCCGACCACGGCCAGCGTTTGGCCGACATAAAGCTCGAAATCCAGCCCTGCGACGGCGCGCAATACTTGTGGTTTGGAAAACAAGTTGCCGCCGACCTCATAGTGCCGTGTAAGGCCCTTGGCAGCCATCACCGGAGTTGTCATGATGCATTCCTGTTTTCTGCGTTCAGCGGATAGTGGCAGCGGGCATTACCCATTTCGGGTCCGAGTGCCTGCGGCGGTTGAGTTTTGCAGCGCGCATCCGCAAAACGGCAGCGCGGAGAGAACAAACACCCCACGGGCCGGTCAAACTGGCCCGGCACGACGCCTGGAATAGTTGGCAGGCGTTTCTCTGTCGCGCGCTCTGGCAGCGCGTCCAGCAAAGCGGACGTGTAGGGGTGAAAAGGCCTTTCGAAAAGGGGCACGACAGGTTGCTCTTCGACTTTCTGCCCAGAGTACTGGACGCAGACCCGTTCTGCGTTTTCGGCGACGACCCCCATGTCGTGGGTGATCAACACCAGCGCCATTCCGGTGTCTGTACGCAACCCCGTCAGAAGATCGAGAATCTGCGCTTGTATGGTTACATCAAGTGCTGTCGTTGGCTCGTCCGCAATCAATAGTTTGGGCTGACAGGCGATTGCCATGGCAATCATCACGCGCTGGTTCATGCCGCCTGACATCTGGTGCGGAAAAGCCGACAGACGCTTTTCCGGATCCGGAATGCCGACCTGTTCAAATAGTTCGATGGTGCGTCGGTGCCGTTGCGCGCGGTCAAGCCCCAGATGCGTCCGCAGCGCCTCTTTGATCTGCCAGCCTACCGTAAAACACGGATTTAGCGACGACATAGGTTCTTGAAAGATCATCGCCAGATCATTGCCAATGATCCGTCGCCGATCTTGTGGCTTCAGATAGCGTAGATCTTGCCCGTCGAACTTCAAATCATCTGCAGTTACGCTAGCGGTCCAGGGCAGCAAACCCATCAGTGCCAGCATGGTTACGGACTTGCCGGATCCACTTTCGCCAACAATGGCTACCAAATCGCCGGCATCAATCGTCAGATCAACCCCATCCACCGCGCGGAATTGCCCTGATGCGGTAGCGAATTCGACACTGAGATTACGGATGGACAGTAGGCTCATCGCTCAGCTCCGTTTCAGTTTTGGATCAAGGGCATCGCGCAGACCGTCGCCCATCAGGTTGATCGCCAGCACGGTGATCAGGATTGCAAGACCGGGAAAAGTGACGACCCACCAGGCGCGTAGAATGAATTCGCGGGCTTCGGCCAGCATTGTGCCCCATTCCGGAGTGGGAGGCTGAGCACCCATCCCCAGAAAGCCAAGTGCTGCGGCATCAAGGATCGCCGTCGAAAACGAAAGCGCACCCTGCACGATGATTGGCGCTAGACAGTTCGGCAGAATGGTGATGAACATCAGCCGAAAATACCCTGCGCCGACGACGCGGGCGGCAGTGACATAGTCTTTTTGCCTTTCCGACAGCACGCTGGCCCTGGTCAGACGCACGTAATGTGGCTGTAACACGATGGCGATTGCAATCATCGCGTTGGTCAGCGACGGACCCAGGATTGCAACTAAAACCAGCGCCAGCAAAAGTGACGGGAACGCCAGGATTACATCCATGATCCGCATGATGATCGTGTCGAGCCATTTTGGAGAAAATCCCGCAATCAACCCAACAAGGATGCCGCCACTGGCCGCAACCGTAACAACAACTATGCCGACAAAGAAGGAATAGCGCGCGCCCTCGATCAGCCGCGAAAGCATATCCCGGCCCAGCGGGTCGGTGCCCAAAGGAAATTTCCAACTGCCGCCCGCTTGCCAGACTGGCGGCTGCAAGGTGTTCTGGCGGAATTGCTCTGTCGGGTCAAAGGGTGACAAGAACGGCGCAAAGGCAGCACAGAACGCGAATGCGGCGAAGATCCAAAGGCCAAAGACCGCGCCCCGATTCTCGCGGAAATAATGCCAGAATTCGCGAAGACGGTTCGGGCGGTCTGGCGTAGTTTGTACAGCAACGGTGTCCGACATCTAACGTTTCCTAATCTTTGGATTGATGATCCCGTACAGTACATCGACGGTTAGATTGACGACCATCACCATGACCGCGATCATCAATAGCCCACCCTGCACCACAGGGTAGTCTCGACGAAAGATGCTGTCGAGCATCCATTTCCCAACGCCGGGCCAGCTGAAAATTGTCTCTGTCAGGATTGCGCCGCCCAGCAAAGTACCGACCGACAACCCGATCACCGTAATCACAGGAATTAGTGCATTGCGCAGCGCGTGGATACCGTTGATCCGCCCCGGCGAAAGCCCTTTGGCGCGGGCTGTTCGGATATAATCCTCGCCCAGAACCTCTAACATCGCAGACCGGGTTTGTCGCGCTATCACCGCCAGCGGGATGGTTCCCAAAACGATGGTGGGCAAGACCAGATGGCGTACGGCCGAGGCAAACGCGCCCTTTTGCCCCGATGCGAGACTGTCGATCAGCATAAAGCCCGTCGGATCAGGGAAGTAGTAAATCAGGTCGATGCGACCCGATACCGGAGTCCATTGCAGGTCGCCTGAAAATACGATGATCAACAGCAGCGCCCACCAGAAAATCGGCATCGAATAGCCTACCAGCGCCGACGACATCAGCGCCCGGTCAAGGAATTTACCTCGATTTACAGCTGCGATCACACCAGCGGGCAGGCCGAGTAACACCGCGAAGATCATGGCGCAGACCGCCAGCTCAAGCGTCGCCGGAAACAGCGCAAAGAATTCGTCCCAGACCGGACGTTTGGTGACAAAAGAGTCTCCCAGATCACCCTGTAACACGCCCGTGAAATAGTCCCAGAACTGTATATAGATCGGTCGGTCGAACCCGAATTGCGCCGTCAGCTCTGCATAACGTTCATCGGTCAACCCACGCTCGCCCGCCATGACGATAATCGGATCGCCCGGCAGCACTCGGATGAAGGAGAAAGAGATGATTGTGACGCCTAGAAAAGTCGGGATGAAGGTCAACAGGCGAGAGGCAAAATACTTTAGCATTTGAGCACCAGCAAATCGGTAGGGAATGTTGTCAGCGAGACGCAGCCATCTTCGGTGACCAGCACATCGTCTTCAATGCGAACCCCAAAATTGTCAATCTGGTAAAGGCCGGGTTCGTTCGTAAAAACGGTTCCTGCCTCTAGCACTGTGTGATTTCCACGCATGATGTACGGTGCCTCATGAACGTCACGGCCCAATCCGTGTCCGGTTTTGGTTCGGATGCGGTCGCCAAAAGGAGATGCCTCCAGCACGCCAATAACGGCATCGTCGATTTCATGTGCTGTAACCCCTGCACGCGTCACGGCATGCCCTATCAGGTTGGCCCGCAAAACAGTGTCATATACATCGCGGCCTTCGTCGGTGGCATGCTCTAGAAAAACCGTGCGGGTGATATCAGCGCAAAACCCGTGCTTGCGGGCTCCGAAATCGAACAACAGCGGATCCCCTGCTTTTACAGCGTAATCCAAGCGAGCCTTGGCGTGAGGCCGCGCAGAGCCATCGCCGGCGGCAACAATAGGATTAAACGCCAGATCCTCAGCGCCTTCGGCAAACAAAGCCTGTATCAGTGCTTGTTCAATCTCTTTTTCGGTCTGGCCAATGCGTACGCTGTCCAAAGTGCGTTCCAGCGCACGTTCGGAAATTTCAATGGCTGCTTTCAAGGCTTTGATGTCGTCATCAGTCTTGATGACCCTAAGGCCGGAAATTGCAGCCTCACCATCCACAATGCGTAGATCCGGCTGCGCCTGTTTCAGTGCATGGTGGACAAAAACCCGCATGATCTGGCCTTCGACGGCCAACGACTTGATGCCCAAATGCGCCACAAGGGCTGCAAAAGCAGCGTCATACCCATCCTGATCACGCCAGTCGAACACCGACCCGTCAAACCCGACTAAATCCCAACTGCGCAGTTCCAGATTCGGGACCAATGCTGCGGGGGCAGAATTTGCTGGTATTACCATCAAGAACGGCCGTTCGTGACTCATGAACGGATGAATCACCGCGCGGGTGAAATTTGGGCCGGGCACCAAGGCTACTGCATCGACATTTAGGTCGCGCGCAACTTGCACATAGGCGTTCAGCCGGTCGGAAAGAGTTTGCGTCACTTAAAGAACTTCTCTGAAGACAAGCGGAGCGGCGAAAAGCCGCCCCGCCCGGTTGTGGATTACTTCAAACCAACCTGGTTGAAGATATGACCACCCAGCGGATGAACGACGTAGCCCTCCACTTCGGGGCGCATGGTCATGTAGACGACCGAATGTGCGATGGTGGCCCAAGGCGCCTGCTCTTTAAAGATGACCTGCGCTTCCTCGTAAAGCGGCTGACGCTCTGCTTGCGTCGGCAGAACCTTGGCCTGCTGGATCAGGTCTTCGAACGGTTGATGGCACCATTGCGCCCGGTTCGAGTTTTCAACACCGTCACAGCCAAGCAACACAGCAAGGAAGTTGTCAGGATCACCGTTATCACCGGTCCAGCCCAACAAGATCGCGCCATCGCGGTCCAGTTCACGCGAACGGGACAGGTATTCGCCCCACTCATAGGACACGACTTCAACCGATACGCCGATATTAGCAAAATCTTCTTGCATCAACTCGGCCATGCGCCGGGCATTTGGGTTGTAGGGTCGTTGTACCGGCATCGCCCAGATCTTCATGTTCAGATCCGTGACACCCTCGGCCGCCAGCATTGCCTTGGCTGCTTCGGGATCATAGGGGTCATCCTGGATCGCGTTGTTATATGACCACATAGTCGGTGGGATCGGGTTCTTGGCAATCTGGCCGGAGCCCTGGAACACCACGTCAATAATTGCCTGCTTGTCGATCGCCATGTTCAGCGCACGACGCACATTGGCATTGTCATAAGGTGCAACGGTAGTGTTGTATGCCAGATAGCCGACGTTCAGGCCTTCCTGTTCCATCACCACGATGTCGCTGTCATCCTTCATGGCCTGCACGTCGGCCGGGTTCGGATAAGCCATGACATGACATTCGCCAGCCCGCACTTTCTGATAGCGCACGCTCGCATCAGGTGTGATCGCAAATATCAGCGACTCGACCTTGGCCTTGTCGCCCCAGTAGTCGTCGTTGCGCAGATAACGAATAACGGCGTCTTTCTGATAGGCTTGGAAACTGAATGGCCCAGTTCCGATGGGCGCTTGGTTGACCATCTCGGGCGTGCCCGCGGCCAGCATCACATCGGCGTATTCCTTGGACACAATCGAAGCAAAATCCATCGCCATGTTGGCGATGATCGGCGCCTCGGGGTGGGACAGGTGAAAGACGACCGTGTAATCATCAGTTTTCTCGATGCTTTCAATAAGATCGGGCATCGACATGCCGCCATAGTACTCCCAGGTTCCGCCCGATACGCCGAAGTACGGATTTGCTTCGTTGCCCTGCCGGTCGAAGCTGAAAATCACATCGTCAGCGTTGAAATCACGCGTCGGAGTGAAGCTGTCGTTCGAATGGAACTTGACACCCTTGCGCAGCGAAAAAGTGACCGCCATGCCATCATCCGAGACTTCCCAGTTTTCTGCCAGACCGGGAATGACCTCGGTTGTGCCGACCTTGAATTCAACAAGGCGGTTATACAGCGGATGGCTTGTGGCATCGAATGTTGTACCCGAGGTGAAAAGCGCAGGATCAAATCCTTCTGGCGATCCTTCCGAGCAATATACAAGTGACTGCGCTGAGGCCGCCGAAGCGCAAAGCGCAAACGCTGCGGCCCACATTGTCAGTTTTGGTT
>PIVL01000579.1 GCA_003354145.1 Paracoccaceae bacterium | reverse complement strand
GATTTCCAAGGAACTACTGGACGAGTTGCTTAGCGGCGTTGAACGGCCTGAAGATTTGCTGGGCGACAAGGGCCTGATGAAAGAGCTGAAGGTCCGGCTGATGGAGCGAATGCTTGGTGCTGAGTTGACCGAACATCTGGGCTATGAGCCGCACGCTGAACCTGCCAGCAAGCAATCCAACCGCCGCAATGGGGCGACGCGCAAAGTCTTGAAGGGCAACGATGGGTCGGTGCCCATCGACATTCCGCGCGACCGTGACGGCAGCTTTGAGCCCGAACTGATCCAGAAAGGCCAGACCCGGATCGATGGGATGGATGACAAGATCATCGGGCTTTATGCGGCGGGCTTGTCCACCCGCGACATCCGAGCCCACCTCGAAGAGGTTTATGGCCTGCGTGTTTCTGCCGACCTGATCAGTCGCGTGACCGACGCGGTTCTGGAGGAAGTTTCAGACTGGCAAAACCGGGCTCTTGAGCCGGTTTACCCGATTGTTTTCCTTGATGCCCTGCGGGTCAAAATACGCGATGCGGAAAGCCGTCAGGTCAAAAACAAGGCGGTCTACGTGGCTCTGGGCGTCAACCCTGATGGCGAGCGCGAGGTTCTGGGCCTGTGGATCGCCGCCAATGAAGGGGCGAAATTCTGGCTATCGATCATGAATAACCTGAAGAACAGGGGGCTGGAGGATATTCTGATTGCCGTGGTGGATGGCCTGAAAGGATTTCCCGATGCCATCAACGCGGCCTACCCCGATACCACCGTTCAGACCTGTATCGTGCATCTGGTACGCCACTCCCTAAGCTTTTGCGGCTGGAAGGATCGCAAGGCTGTGGCTAAAAGTCTGAAACGGGTTTATCAGGCCGTGGACGACGAGGAAGCGGCCAAAGCCCTGATGATTTTGAGGCCGAATGGGGCAATAAATACCCCTCAATCGCCCCAAGCTGGCGACGAGCCTGGCAGGAGGTCATCCCGTTCTTCGCCTTCCCGCCAGCGGTGCGCAAGATCATCTATACGACAAACGCCATCGAAAGCCTGAACAGGGTGATCCGAAAAACCACCAAAACCCGTGGCAGCTTTCCGACTGACGATGCCGCAACAAAACTGATCTATCTGGCCATCCGCAACTTTGAAAGGGCGGGCCGCTGCGTCAGAGAATGGCCTCTCAGCGATGCAAGCATCGCCTGCCGGTAACAGTATGCAGCACGAAACCAATTCGCTATCCTATACCCAGAACGGTTTAATAGATGATCCGTTTTAACCGCATGGGTCAAACCCCATACACAGAGTCTCGGATACTCCCGAACTTTATCTTGCGGCAACAATCTCCAGGGACCTTTCTCTCTTCTTGTCCTTGGATGCATGAATGTTTGCCTGGATGACTTCAGAAATCCCAACTTCTTGCGCTCACAACGCCAACTCTGCGTCTAACTCAAGGCTACCCTTGAAGCCATCGTCAAAGGCCATCCCGCCGCCCGCTTCGACGAACTCGGTCAGTCTGATCCCTGGGCAGCATCGCGAAGGCGTGTTCAACGGTTTCTGCGCGCACAAAGCCTGTGGCTGAGTCGGGCAGGGCGGTGTCGTCATAGACGGCGAAGGTCCAGTAAAGCATGGTGCACCATCACTCTGATTGTTTGAG
>PIVL01000270.1 GCA_003354145.1 Paracoccaceae bacterium | reverse complement strand
AAAGGGGTTCTTGAGGTCAAACAAGCCTGGGACAATACAGCGCCGGTTAAGTTTTTTAGGCGGCTGCGTGTGCGCAGACGCCTGCTTGAACATCCGATCGGTCGACGTTTACGGCGTCCCAGATCCAGCCATCCCAAAGTTGGACGCTGGGGAGCAGCAAGTATGAATTTTGCGTTAGGCCCGTTGGAAGTGTTGGATGCGAGAGCCGAAAATCGGGCATGTCGCCTGTCAGCCGATTTCGCGCTCCATATGAACGAGGTCACTTTGGCTATCCAGAACGCGCGCGAGTCTGGCGCGGCCTATAATACTACGACTCGCTGTGATCCGGTTGCGCCGATGCCATGGGCGACGTGAACTCTTCCAAAGTGATCGCGATAACCGGTGCTGGTGGCTACATCGGTCGGGCAACTGTGCAAGCAGCCTGCAACTCGGGCCATACAGTGCGCGCAATCGTGCGCAACGTTGCCTCAGCACCAGACGATTGGGATTTGAACGAAAACATCAAGGTCATCGAAGCTGACCTGTCGGATGAATCACAAAACCTGACCGACGTCCTGACCGGGGTCGACGTGATCATTCACGCTGCGGGGTCCTTTAGTGGGCGGCTGGAACAGCAGGCGCGTGATACTTTGGATGCAAGCAAGTTTCTTGCCAAGGCTGCAGTCGCTGCGCATGTTGCTCGGTTTGTATTGGTGAGCTCGATTGCTGTCTATGATTATGCTGCTTTAGAGGATGGCGACATTCTTGATGAGACGTCCTTGACGGTTTCTGATCTGGGCACCAGGGATTTATACAGCGAGAGCAAGATAGCCCAAGAAGAGATTGTAAAAGATGTCATCGCACAGTCAGACGGGCAACTCGCTACATTGCGGGTTGGAGCTGTTTTTGGTCCGGATCGACTTATGAATGCACATTTGGGGCCTTCGGTTGGCCCCTGTTTGTTTTTGATGGAATCCCGCGGGGAAATACCACTCTGTCGAATTCAATTATGTGCGGAGGTACTCGTGAAAATTGCGTGCAACGTCTGGCCGGATTCCGAGCCTTATCTTGTGATGAATGTGTTGGATGATGATCGACCTGATCGACTGCGGTTTGCAATGGCCATGAAACAAAGTGGTTGGCCTAAATTTATTGTTCCATTTCATTGGCATATACTCAAAATACTGACGCGAATTGTTCCCGACCGGCTTGCTCCGGTTGGTTTGCTGCGCCGGGCAATTCTCGAAGCCCGAATGAAGCCAATCAAGTATTCCAACAAACGGCTACACAACCGCCTTGATGGCGTCACAATGGTGACCTTTGAAGACGCCATGAAGCAAGCAATTTCAGAATCCAGCTAGGAGGCCGCATGAACGACAAGAATGTGAACCCCATAGCTTATCTGACGGGAGAATACCCGCGAGCGACAGACACGTTCATTCAACGTGAAGTGTCCGCGTTGCGCCGTCTTGGTCAACCGGTTTTAACGTGCTCCGTCAGACGGACGGGATCAGAACATTTAGTGGGGCCCGAGCAAAGGCTTGAAGAAAGTGCCACCTTTTATGTCTTGGCTGCGGCAATGTCGCCAATCCATTTGATCTGGTGCCACTTTCTGGCTTTGGTATTTGGTCCAGGTCGGTATCTGGGTGCTTTGTGGTTGGCGCTGCGATCAGGTGCGCCGGGATGCCGAGGGATGATGTATCAGCTGTTCTATTTTGCAGAGGCCGCTGTGTTGGCGCAACACTTGCGGCGTAACAGGGTGACGCATCTGCACAACCACATCGCTAAATCCAGTTGCACGCTTGCCATGATTACATCAGCTATGTCGGGCATTCCTTACAGTTTTACGCTTCACGGACCGGATATTTTCTTTGCCCCAGAGCGGTGGCGATTGGACATGAAGATAGAAACCGCGCGATTTGTAGCTTGCATAAGTCACTTTTGCCGATCTCAGGCCATGGCCTTTAGCGACCCGAAACATTGGGACAAACTTCACATAGTTCACTGCGGCGTCGAGCCCGAGCGATATGAAAAAGAGGAGGACCGCCCCCCTTCGGGGAACCTGCTTTTCGTTGGTCGCCTTGCTCCAGTAAAAGGTTTGCCGGTTCTTTTTGAAGCGCTGGCCAACTTCGGCGAAGACATTGGCGATTGGCATTTGACCATCGTTGGGGACGGACCGATGCGCACAAACCTTGAAGATCTGGCCTCCAAGCTGAATTTGTCCTCAAACATCACCTTTGCCGGATACCAATCACAAGATGCCGTGGCCGACATGCTAAGTAACACCGATATTCTGGTCCTCCCGAGCTTTGCAGAAGGCGTTCCTGTTGTGCTGATGGAAGCGATGGCAGCACGCACGGCCGTCGTCGCAACTCAGGTTGCCGGGGTGCCGGAACTGGTCGAAGATCAAAAGAGCGGTTTCCTTGTTGCACCCGGGAATCCGCCCGGACTGGCAAAAGCAATCGGTGAACTATTGGCTGCCCCTGAAGTTGCGAAAGCTATGGGAGAGATCGGGCGCCAAAAAGTGCTGGCGGAGTTTACCCTTGAAAAAGAAGCGCTCTGGCTGATGCAACTGTTACAGGGTTATGGTAAAAACTTTCCGCCCAAGACTTTGCGCCCAGTAATTCAACAACCCTCGACCAACGGTGCCACAAATTGAGCGAAGCCCAAAATGTCGCCGTTGTTGTGATCGGGCGAAACGAGGGCGCTCGTTTAGAAGCGTGCCTGGCGTCTTTGAAAGACCAAAATGTGCCAATTGTGTATGTGGATTCCGGATCAGACGATGACAGTGTTGCCCTTGCTAAAAAAGTTGGGGCTCAGGTAGTCGAGTTGGATTTGGCCGAACCTTTTACTGCCGCACGCGCCCGAAATGCCGGATTTAACGCTATAGATTTACAGCACATGCCCCAGTTTGTTCAGTTCATTGACGGAGATTGCATCGTTGTCGACAATTGGATCAAAACGGCATCAGATGCGCTAAGTCAAAACCCATCATGGGGATTGGTCACTGGGTGGCGAAGCGAAATATTTCCCAACCAAAGTGTATACAACGCATTGTGCGATTTTGAGTGGCACAGACCTTCAGGAGAAATTGTGGCCTGTGGTGGCGACATGATGGTGCGTGCCGTCGCGTTTGCGGAAATTGGCGGCTTTGACGCAAAGGTGATTGCCGCCGAGGACGATGAGTTCTGCGTGCGCCTAAAAAAAGCCAACTGGAGACTATATCGCTTGCCAGAGCAAATGACGCGCCACGATGCAGCGATGACCAGTTTTCGGCAATGGTGGCAACGAGCCGTGCGCAGTGGTCACGGATTTGCGCAGGTTGGATATATGCATCCACCTTATTTTCTCACAGAACGGCGAAGAGTGATGGTTTTCGCAGCGGTACTTCCTGTCTTGGCACTGCTAGGCGTGTTTTGGAGTTGGTGGATCGTTGCCTTTGCGATTGCGGCCTATGCCGCGTCATACATTCGAACTGTTCGGGGCCTGTTACGTGCGAACATCCGTTTTGGTCAGGCATTGCGCCAATCCAATTTATTGAGCCTATCCAAATTTCCGAATTTGCAGGGAATTATCACATTCCACTGGCGCAGGCTTCGTGGCCGCAAAATGAAAATAATTGAGTATAAATAGATTAAACGAACAGAAAAGTGAGACTTACGTGGCACAGCCCCCCATTCGCACCGCACTAATTGGTGCCGGATACATTGCAGACTGGCATGCAGACGCAATCAGCATGATTGCCGATGTGAGCTTGGTTGCTGTGTGCGATTTATCCAAATCTTCCGCTGATGCGTTCGCCCTTTCGCGGGGGATCAAGAGTTATAGCGATCTGGATCAAATGATTGAGGACCGTGTGTGTGATGCCGTTCACATTTTAACGCCACCGGATTCGCACGCACCCCTTGCAATCAAGTGTCTTGAGGCAGGTTTGGACTGCTTCGTCGAAAAACCTGTCGCGCTATCCGCACAGGACACAGCAAAAATAAATGACACAGCCAAAGCACTGGGTCGAAGATTCGCGGCGGGTCACAACTTTCTTGGAATACCTGGGTACACGAGGTTGAAAACGGCGAAAGACGCAGGAGATCTTGGGCGTATTACAAGTGCAGAAATCAACTGGCATTTTCCATTGGGCCCACTGCGCTCGGGGCCGTTTGGGTTGTGGCTTTTGCGCGAACCGCGCAATCTGTTGCTCGAGCTCGGGCCTCACCTCTTCGCGTTCGCCGTCGACCTTTTCGGAGATCTGGAGGTCGAGCACCTGAGCCTTGGCAAGCCCATTGATTTGCCTGGTGGAGGGTCGCGGCCACAAAGCTGGCGGATCTTGGCCAGGGCAGGTGACGTAGATATTTCAATATCTCTCTCGCTTGTCGAGACGATGGACGACCGATCCATAGTTTTACGCGGGACAGGCGCAGGTGCACGGCTTAATTATGCCGATGACACCTTAGTGGTTGATCGTGCAAACTCCTCGGATATTGTGATTAACCCTTTGAGAAAGGAGCTTTATTTAGCTGGGCAGCATATGCGGGAAGGGGTTGTGAATTTTGGTCGCCAATTGGTGTCGTTGAACCGGAAATCGGCATACGGCCTTAGCTTTCAGGGCGCGTTGAGCGCTTTTTATGAGAGTCAGAAAAACGGTACCGAAATGGTTTCACGATTTGGTGGAGACTCTGCTGTCAAGGTCATGAGAGCCATTGATGCTACTCTGGATTTAATGCCGATGCAGGATCCCATTCCGGTACCCGACTCAAATTTGACACCGAAACCAGATGTTTTGATCATTGGTGGCACCGGATTTATTGGCCGTGATCTGGTCCGTGCCTTGGTCAAAAGCGGCCGAGATGTGCGAGTTCTGAGTCGCGGGCAGAGCGGGCCGTTTGGGGATATCTCTGACCATGTTGAGATGTTTTCCTGCGCATTGTCCGATCCAGAGGCTCTTGCCAGGGCGATGGCTGGAATAAAGACGGTGTACCATCTTGGTAAGTCCATGGATGAGACCTGGGAAGCCGCGCTTAAAAACGATGTTGGGGTTACCGAGATAATTGCGCGGGCGGCAAATAACGCCGCTGTTGAAAGATTTGTGTACACTGGGACGATTGCTTCCTACGACATGTCTGATCCGACGCAGATAATCACTGAAGAAACAGGGTTTTCGGCGGACATGAGTGATCGAAATATATATGCGCGTTCCAAGGCAGTGTGCGAGGCAAAGCTGTTGGAAATGTGCAAGAATGACGGTCTGCCACTTGTCATTGCACGTCCTGGAATTGTGGTGGGCAAGGGGGGGCCTTTGCAACACTGGGGTATTGGGCGTTGGCATAGCGCAGGCGCAGTCAGGGTGTGGGGCCAAGGCACCAACGCTCTTCCTTTTGTACTTATCGGAGATGTGGTTGACGGTCTCATAAGGATGGCAGATAACCCGGAAGTAGTTGGCCAATCTTTTAATCTGGTTGCATCTACTGGTATGACAGCAAAAGATTACTTTGAAGCCATCCATCGGGAACTTGGTGCCCGAATTGTTGTCAAATCCGGAAACCCGACAATGTTTTCCCTAGTTGCGGGAGTGAAATACGGACTTAAGAAATGGGTTCTTCGAAGAAAGGGTCTAAGTCGCCCTTCGCTGGCTGATTGGAAGTCCAGAGCCCATTTTTCGTCATTCGACAATCGGCGCCCCAAGGATATACTGGGATGGCAACCTGTTGAAGAAAAATCGAAATTTGTAAAAATTGCAATCACCGATGCAAATCTGTTTGGCTTTTAAGATGTAGTTCGAAAACCGGTCACTTTTTTTGACCGGAATAGCTGCTAGAGTATCGAAAATTGACGGCACCCAAGAACGCCCACATATTTGGTAGAGACGAGCCTTAGAAATGAGAGAAACCGAATTGACCCCAGATAACCTTCCGAAAGTGCAGGATGTCGATGATTGGTGGCAAACCATTGAAAGCGTCCAAATGAACGCTAGAACGCTTGAAAAAAACAAGATTATAAGCGCGACCATGACCCATCCGGCTCACACTGTTTTTGACATGTTGCGCACCCGATTGATGCAAGCACTGACCGAGCACAATTGGACGAGTATCGCCATCACAGCTCCTACTCGGGGATGTGGAATATCATTTGTTGCGGCAAATCTGGCAATTTCGATGTCTCGTCTGGAAGATTGCAAAACTGTGCTACTGGACCTTGATTTGCGTGCACCCAACGTCGGGCAGATGATGGGAATAGCTGGGAAAGGTGAGATGTGTGATTACCTGAGCGGTAGCTTAGAGCCGCGGGAGTTTTTGGTACGTGTCAGAGAAAATCTTGCCGTTGGCTTAAGCACCTTGCCCAATGACCGTGCTGCCGAAATCTTTCAGGCGACAATGACGACCGATGTTCTGGACGAAATGAAAGACCTGCTGTGCCCAAAAGTGGTGATCTATGTTCTGCCACCTGCGCTAAACCACGACGATGTGCTGGCATTCCTACCAAATGTCGACGCGGTACTGCTGGTGGCCGGGGCAGGCGTTTCGATGGCTGACGACATTCTGAAAGTTAGAATGTTCTTGCCAGAAACCAAACCAGTGCTGGGTGTAGTCTTGAACAAGGCGGATGGATTCGTAGCGCTCTAAAATGGAAGATGAGCCTTGTCAGGTATTGT
>PIVL01000578.1 GCA_003354145.1 Paracoccaceae bacterium | reverse complement strand
GAACGCATATCCGCTGTACCGCCGACGCAACGACGGGCGCTTGCTGCAGAAGGGCACGACGGTGTACGACAACCGGAGCGTGGTACCGTACAACCCTCGTCTCTTGCTCATGTACCGGTGCCACGTCAACGTGGAGGTGACGTTCGGCATCCGCTTCATCAAGTACATCTACAAGTATACCTACAAGGGCCATGACCGCGCATCCGTGGAGGTCGCGCCGGAGCCGTCGCCGGATTTGCCGCCGCGCCTGAGCGACAGTGGTGCCTCCAGCTCTACTGGACCGGCTCCTGCGCCCTCGCGGTCTGCGCCCGCTCACCCGTCGAGCGCGACCGCGCCAACGGCGCATGGCGAGCCGTCGGCCTGTCGCGGACAGCCGGCTGGAGTGGCTTCCGCCGTCCCTCGCGGCGCTGCTGCGTCCGCGCGAGACGACCCGGACGAGGTGTCGCGCTACGTGAACACGCGGTACGTCGGTCCTTCTGAGGCGTGCTGGCGGGTGTTGCTGCTGCCGTTACACGGGCTTTCGCACAGTGTGGAGCGGTTGGCCGTCCATCTCCCCGAGCAGCAGCGCATCGTGTTCCGAGACGGCAGCGAGGCGTTCGCGCTGGAGGGCAACGCCGCACATCGCTCGACGCTACTGGCATGGTTCGCTTTCAACCGCCGCACCGCGCAGTTCCGCGACGTGCTGTACGGCGACTTCCCTGCCGTCGCGATCTACGACAAGAGCGCGGCTTGTTGGCACGCGCGCAGCGCTTCGCAGCGCGTGCAATGGCGGTGCTCCTGGAAGCTAAGTCGTCTGCTCGCGGCCGCGCCCGCGGAGGGCGAGCGCTTCTTCTTGTACATACTCCTGCTCAACGTGCCGGGCGCTGACTCCTTCCGAGGGCTGCGCACGTGTGCCGGTGAGACGCATGCGTCGTTCCGCGCCGCGTGCATTGCTCGCGGTCTCATCGACAACAACCGCGAGTACGAGCTGGCCTTGGAGGATGCCGCGCAGTTCCGATCCGCCGCCGGCATGCGCCGTATGTTCTCGATGCTGCTGCTCAACGCGGACGTTGCCGAGCCGCGGGCGCTGTGGGAGGCGTTCGCAGAGGAGATGTCGGCGGATCTGCCGGCGGTCGCGGGCGCCGCCGCTCATGCGGCGCCGTCCGCGCTGGCGCTGGTGGCGGACATGTTGGCGGCGCACGGGCACAGCCTGGCGGACTTCGATCTCCCCGACGCGCCGGGCGGCACGACGCATCTGCTGTACCGGCGCGAGCTGCGCCTAGCACGCAGCTACGACGCCGCGGCGCAGGCGGAGTTGGCTCTGTCGAGACGTGCTACGATGAATCCTAGCCAGGCACTCGTGTACGACCGTGTTGACGAGATACTACGCGCCGCCGAGCCGGGTGAAGATCTCGCCACACGGGTGCTCGTGGACGGCGCCGCCGGCACCGGTAAGACGTTCCTGTTCGAGGCGGTCCTCGCGTTGGCGCGCTCGCGCCGGCACGTGGTTGTGGCGTGTGCGTGGTCCGGTCTGGCCGCTGCTCTCCTCCCGGGTGCCCGGACATGCCACGCTGTGTTCGGCTTCCCGGTGCCGTTGCCGACGGAGGGCCGTTTGATGAATGCCAGCCCGCGCACGGGTCGCGCCGAACTGCTGCGTGC
>PIVL01000577.1 GCA_003354145.1 Paracoccaceae bacterium | reverse complement strand
GACATTCTGAAAGTTAGAATGTTCTTGCCAGAAACCAAACCAGTGCTGGGTGTAGTCTTGAACAAGGCGGATGGATTCGTAGCGCTCTAAAATGGAAGATGAGCCTTGTCAGGTATTGTCTACAAAACGCTTCCCTTTTCGCCACGTCAACCTGACGTCTTTTGTTTTAACAGTACGGGAATGTGTGCCCGCTATGCCCGAAGGCTAGTCGATTGTTGGGCTGGCGACACAGGCGGGCCGCGATGGTGGTGGATCGGGTGCGTTAGCCTAAGGGCATCCGCGATGCTGAAGGAGTGATGACAGATGACTCAGGCCAAAACACCAGGGCGGCTGCGCCGTACTTTTATGAGTCGGTTCGAAGAGGTCGAGCATGCCGACAATCCCTATACCGATGCGGCGCTGGAAAAGCATAAGCGCGAAGGTCTAAGATTAGCTGTCAAAGCGCGCTGGGCGGCGCTGGCGGTTATCGCGGTAATGTTGCCATTTATTAATCCCACTTTCGAAGTGATATTTTATGAACTGATCCTACTGGCCTTTGCCGGGATCGGATGGACCATGTGGCAAGTGGGCCGTGTAGGTCAATCGCGCGTCGAACTAGCGCTGATATTTGGTGATCTGGCGCTGATGACGGCCGTCTTGGTGATGCCCAATCCGATTTCTGCTTTGGAGTTGAATTCGGCGGTCATCTACAGGTTCCAAACATTCGACTATTTTTACGTGCTCCTGGCGGCAGGCACTTTGGCTTACTCTTGGCGAACGATATTTGCATTTGGAACATGGACATTCATTTTATGGATGGTCGCACTGATCTGGTCGTGGTGGGTATTTGAGCCGGACTTAGAGCTGGGCGCAAAAATGCGTGCGCTGTTTGACAGCGAACGGCTGTTTCAATTGTACGATCCCAACAGCCTGCAGGTGAGTCTGCGCATTCAGGAAGTTGTGGTCTTTTCAGTCGTCGCGTTCATTCTTGCGCTTTCGGTGCGCCGATTTAATGGGTTGCTCTACAACAACGCCGCGTTAGAGCGGGAACGCGCGAACTTGTCGCGGTATTTTTCGCCTAATGTGGTCGATGAGCTGTCCCAAAATGACGAACCGTTGAAACAGATACGAACCCAGAATGTTGCTGTGATGTTTGTCGATATTGTTGGTTTTACTGAATTTGCGGCAGCTCGCCCCCCCGAGGCGGTTATTGAAACGTTGCGGGGCTTTCATGGCCGGATGGAGCAGTTGGTGTTTCGTCACAACGGGACGCTGGACAAATATCTTGGCGACGGACTGATGGCGACATTTGGCACCCCGACCGCGGGCGACCGCGATGCCCGTAACGCGCTGGAATGTGCGCAGGCAATGTTGACGGAAATGGATACTTGGAACAATCAGCGCCGGTCAGAGGGCGAGCCTGACATTCGGATTGGTATCGGAGTGCATTTCGGACAGGCGGTTCTGGGCGATATCGGTGCCAACCGATTGGAATTTGCGGTCATCGGCAACACAGTAAACGTCGCCAGCCGGTTAGAGGCGCTGACTCGTCCCTTGGGCGAGCCACTCGTCATTTCGGATGCGCTGCACGAACAGGTGCTGGCTGAGGGAGGCAGTATTCCCGGAACGATGACCCGCCATGACGGACAGGCCATTCGGGGGATTGA
>PIVL01000576.1 GCA_003354145.1 Paracoccaceae bacterium | reverse complement strand
TCGAGTTTGGTTTCAAGTCGCTCCAGCAATGTGAAAGCATCCGCAGTAGACCCGGCAAATCCGGCAAGCACGTCAAAGCCACCAGGCGACAGGCGCCGGACTTTGCGGGCCGTGCCTTTGATGACGGTTTGACCAAGTGAAACCTGACCATCGCCGGCAATCACCACCTTGCCGCCCTTTTTGACGCCAATAATTGTTGTGCCGTGCCAGCCGGGAAATGTGTCGTCGCTCATCAGGTTCTCCATCTGTTGGAAAACTATATGGAGCGGCAGGACATCAGGCACAAGGGCAGGTCTTGTTCCTGTTTGCCCGCAAGGGTAGCGTGTGCGCATGAGTGAACCGCGGATCCTAAGATTTTACCTAGATGCTGGGTTGCGCAAAAAGGCAATGGCGGCAGAACATAACTTTATCGGCAAAATCGAACAAGTTGCAAAAAACGCCAAGTTTAGGGTCGAATTTCGGAAAAACTCAACTGAGGAAAGGCTAAATTCTGCGACACGACGCGGCTATTCAATGTTTCATATGGATGACCCGGAACATGATCGTGCGTTAACCTTTCGGCGCGTGTATCAATATCCTTTCTGGGCCATCGAAGACAACGCAAAACGTTGGGAGTGGCGGGTCGCCCAAACTGAATTTCCGTCGGAGGACGTGTCAAGGAAAGAAGCGAACCGTTTCTATGGTTTCTGGCAAAACCGGCTATTCGGGAACGCAACTGAAACCAAAGAACAAGGCGGATTAGTTTATGTTCCATTGCAGGGCAAGCTGCTGGATCATCGATCGTTTCAATATTGCTCGCCCATCGAGATGTTGTCGCATGTCTTGACCCAAGACCCGAGTCGCCCCGTGGTGGCAACACTGCACCCAAACGAGGTCTATTCCGAAAAAGAACTGAAAACCTTGAATGACTTGGATCAAAAACATCCTCGGTTGACAGTGAAAACCGGCGACATGCAGGCGATGCTTCAGCGCTGTGATTACGTGGTTACGCAGAATTCAGCGGCGGCATTTTCAGGATATTTCTTTGGTAAGCCAGCAATCCTGTTTGGGCGCATCGACTTTCACCATATCGCGGCAAACGTACATGCGCTGGGCGTTGAACTGGCCTTTGAACAGGTGCAAAATCTGACGCCGGATTATGCAGGGTATCTGCATTGGTTTTGGCAAATCATGTCGATCAATGCCGGCCGGGAGGGTGCAGAGGATAAGATAAGACAGGCCCTGATCCGCGCGGGTTGGCCAATGTGAATAGGGGCGCACCCTATGGCACGCCCCTTTTAACTATAAAACCAAAGACTTAAATTGCACTGTCGATCCAGCTTTGCAGCGCAGCCTTGGGTGCAGCGCCTGCTCGGTTGGAAACAACCTCGCCGTCTTTGAAAATAAACAGCGCAG
Source organism: Paracoccaceae bacterium (assembly GCA_003354145.1). Classification (GTDB taxonomy): domain Bacteria; phylum Pseudomonadota; class Alphaproteobacteria; order Rhodobacterales; family Rhodobacteraceae; genus NORP181. The sequence goes on along the minus strand of PIVL01000576.1, from coordinate 252 downwards.
GAATACCACGCACGCCCATTTCGGCGGCAGCGTTTGGATTGCTGTCTACATCGACTTTGGCAACTTTGATCTTGTCTCCGTATTCGGCGGCCAGCTCTTCTAGCGCTGGGCCGATTTGTTTACAGGGGCCACACCATTCGGCCCAGAAATCAACGACAACGGGAACGTCGGAATTTCTAACTTCTGCGTCAAATGTGGCATCTGTGACGGCAACGGTTGACATATTCTGTCTCCTGAATGGGTTTGGCTTGG
>PIVL01000575.1 GCA_003354145.1 Paracoccaceae bacterium | reverse complement strand
GATCATGATCCGGGTCAAATGCCCAAAGTTCGCACGAGGACCAAGCAGGTAGGGACACCTTCGTTTGATGTGCGGGCTGCTCTGTTCGGCGTCCTCGGTGTTGATCTGACCCAAATCCATGGGATGGGACCGTCCCTATCGCTCAAACTGGTTGGCGAATGCGGGAACCGATCCCGATGCCGCATGGTCGTTGAAAGACGGGCCAGGCCGCTTCAGCTACGAGACTAATTACCTGATGGATACCGATCATGGAATTATCGTGGACGTTGAAGCGACGCCTGCACGGCTTTCTCAGGAGATTGTAGCCACCAAAGCTATGTTAGAACGCAGCGCCAAGCGGCATGATTTTCACCCAGATCGGATCGCTGCTGATGGATCATACGGCACCGGGCCATTTTTGGCCTGGCTCCTGAAGCGCAACGTGACACCACATATCCCGGTGCTGGACCGCAAACATCAAACCAAGGGCAAATACGACCTCAGCCACTTTCAGTATGACGCCAAGCACGACAGTTAAGACGCGGGACGAAGTGTGAATTCGTTGCAATTGCGCCAATGACCGCTTCCGCGCGATACCAAGCAGCGAAACTTTGCTTTTCTAGCATAGCTGCTGCGCATTCATCTCGTCGCTTAGAAACTGTTCGGGGCTCTCTACTTCCTCTAACTTATTACCGACAATCCACCAAAATCGATTGCCCACTTGGCGCAAAAAACTTCGGTCATGGCTGACCAACAGACAAGAGGCATCATGCGCGATCAACTCACCCTCCAGCATTTCTTGACCTTCGATATCAAGATGGTTCGTTGGCTCGTCCAAGAGGTAGAAATTCGGGTTCTTCAAGCGTAAAACCAACATCGCCAAGCGCGCCTTTTGCCCACCAGATAATGCGCCGATATTCTTGTCCTGCATTTGCATTGACACGCCCGCTCCCGCCAGCACGCCGCGCGCACGTTGATCGCCAATATCAAATTGTTCAGTAACAGCTGACATAGGGGTATCGTCGTCAGAGAACTGGCTCAGGTGCTGGTCAGAATAGGCTGACACGACGGACGGCGCAGATTTCACTAAACTGGCAGACCCCGCCAAAGCGCCTTGTATCATCTTGATCAACTGTGTTTTTCCGGTGCCGTTTGCTCCCAGTAATACAATGCGGTCGCCTGGCAGAATCCACTTCTGTCCGGTCTTGTAGAGCGCTCTTCCATCTGGTGTTTCAACCTGAATATCATCCAGAGTAATCAGTGCTTTGGCATGGCTGCCGCTGTTCACCAGCTTGATGTCACCCGCGCTACGCTCCTTATGTGCAGGCTTAGCCGCCGTCTCCATTTTTGCGGCGCGTTCGTTGAGTTGCTTAGTTTTAATCACCAACAGATCAGATCCTGAATTGATCCCGATGTTCTTGAGCTTTGCTGCTTGTTTGCGCAACTGCCGAGCTTTATTCAGATCATTTGCAAAACGCCTTTCATCAGCGGCATCCGCCTCGTCCAGCGCCGCACGGGCCGCTGTGAATGGAAGCTGAAATGTTCGTGACGTCTCTGCACGTAAGAACAGGGTGCGGTTGGTAACGTTGTCTAGAAACGCCCGGTCGTGGGATGTGATGACAACCGGCACCTCGCGGGGTAAGGTGGACAGCCAGCCTTCTAGTAGTCCGAT
>PIVL01000574.1 GCA_003354145.1 Paracoccaceae bacterium | reverse complement strand
TATGGCGCGTATTTCTTCGACGTTGTTCGGGATATCGTCCATCAGGTCTACCATGCGCTTTGCAGCGGCTTCGCTTGCTTCAAGGCTGATTGTGTACGTTGCGATCCGCGCTTCAAGTTTGGCGGCTTCGGCTTTCAGGTTTGTCAGGTCGATGTTCATTTCGTTCTCTCCGTGGGCTTCATTTCCCTATGCGTTATATTTAGGGCATACGGCCCGGTTGTGCAAGCCCTATTTTCACTTATTTTGCTCTTTCAGCAATCTCCGATATTCATCGTGGAACGCCATCGTGTCGCCTGCGATCATGTGCGCCTTGATACCTATAAATGCATCCTCAATGGTCTTGAACCATCCAGCGCCGGGGATGCAGTTTGTGTTGCCGTGCGTTACGACAAAGCCCTGCTTTTCGCAGGTTCTGGTTTCAGGGTTCCAGAACCCGTATCTTCCCCAATCCCGTTTTATATTGATGCGGTATCGCTTGGTCATCTCATTCGCCCTCGATAGGTGTGTCGTCGGTGTCGAGGCCAAGCCCCGCGATGATTTCTTGCGCATAGCTGGCGAAATATGCTTTCACATCCGCGCGCACGTCTGATGTATCGATCCCGTATTCCAAGGCCCAACCATCGCGGTTTACCTCTACGGTCTGTGCTGGAATTCTGATTTTGATAAGTGCCATCTCGTCGTTCCCTTCTGTGGGCGTCCTTGCCCGGTTGGTGGGTGACAAAAGCTGTCACCCTTGTCGTTTCACTCCGCCAGTTCGGCCAGTTCTTTTTCGGTTATGAATTTGGGGTATCTGGCGATGTAGTTTTTGATCAGCGTCTCGCCGTGCAGGTTGCCGTAGTTTTCTCCGTTGCCGATGTCTGCCGCCCAGCGCGTATGCTTAGAAAGCATCCAGTTGATTACCTGCGTGTCGGTCAGGCCGTGGGCGCGTAGCGCCGTTATTGCGGACTCCCAGCCTTTCTGGCCGTAGCGTTCGAAGCTGTATCCGTGCTCGGTCTTTGCGGCCAGTTCTGTTATGGTGAGGTTTGTCATCGTCTTGGTCCCTTCGGTTGGTGGGCTGCGTTGCCCTATGCGTTATAGTTAGGGCTTCCGGCCCTTGGCCGCAAGTCCTTTATCCGTATATTTCACCAAAAGTTTTCCAGCCGTTCCGGTCGTAATAGTCGCCTTCGCAGTCCATCCACTCGGATACGATCCGCATCTGCTTGGCGCTTAGTTGCTTCGGCTCGTGGCGTCCCTTGTCGTGCTGCAGTTCTTCTTCGTGGAATGCGCAGGCAAGGCTGGCGCTATATCCGAAGCTGGTCACGAAAAGGTCTCCGTCTTGGTATGAAAGCGTCAGGCCACCTTGGCGTCGGCTGGGCAGCTTTACCGGCTTCGGCGCTTCCGGCTTTTCCCCGGCTGTCATGCGCTTGCCTGTGGCGAAGGGGTCTTGCTGGCCTTTGGCGGTCAGGTATTTGTCGTCGCCTGCCTCGTGATGGACCGTGATGCTAAGAAGTTCGCCGCGATCTTCGGCGCTTAGTCCGCTGGCCTCTATGGATTTGAAATGCGCCATGTCGGTGTCGGATGCTTCGATCAGTTGGCTGGTATATTCAAATTCTACTGTGTAGCTGGTCATCTCGTTCTCTCCTTGGGCTTCCTTGCCCTATGCGTTATAGATAGGGCA
>PIVL01000013.1 GCA_003354145.1 Paracoccaceae bacterium | reverse complement strand
ACGGCCAATTCCAGCGGCGGCTTTGAGAATCTCACCAGATCCTCGGTGGCATCAACGTCCAGATCTATGCGAAAGGTGCTGTCAAAGCGGGGCGAGTCCGAGCTGCCTTTGCGCCCGGTCTCGATGCCAATCGGATCATGTCGCGCGCTTAGAACATCCGGATCATACAACAATGCGATCTCTTGTTGGGTATCACTGACAAAGCCGATCGCAACGGCCCGCGTTCTTAGGTTGAACGCGCTGGCAAATGCCAATAGCGCGGTTTCGGTGCTTTGTTCCCGATCGCTGTCCGGCGCCTCGATCACCATCACGGCGTCCGCATCCATTGCCGTGAACACAATGCCCAGCGCTTCGATCTGCTGGGCGCGTGTTACATCACGCCGCCCGGACCAGCCATCATCCAGCAATAATTTATCCCGCTCATCAAACAGATTGCTGAACCACTCAACGTTATAAGTCGCCAGTCGCATCAGACCCGCGCGCTGCTGATTTCTTCCCAGGCCCGATTAATGTCGATCATCCGCTTTTCTGCCAACTTGATGGCCTCTTCAGGAACGCCGCGGGCAAACATCGCGTCAGGATGGGTTTCGCGCACCAGTTTACGCCACGCCGCACGCATCTCTTTATAGGGCATATCGGGGGACACGCCCAACACCATGTAAGGATCGGGGACAGCATCCGGGACAAAACGCGCCCTTAGTGAATGGAATTCAGCTATTGGCAACTCAAATATAGTCGCAACATTTTCAAGAAACTGATCCTCATTCGGGTGATAGAACCCATCTGCCATAGCAATGTGAAAAAGCCCCTCCATCAGGTCTGTCAGGGCTTTGGTATCGCTGGCAAACATGCGCTGAATGCGCAGCGCATATTCCTCGTAACCGGCAACATCCGTGCGTGCCATGTTAAAAACGCGCGCGGCTCCGGCCTCGTCTGCCCTGGCAATCTGGAACACTTCGCGAAAGGCGGTGACCTCGTCGCGGGTAACTTGCCCGTCCGCCTTGGCCATCTTGGCGCCCAGCGCGATCACGGCGATTGCAAACCCAACCGTGCGGTCCGGTTGTGCACGCAGGCGGTCGAACACATCTGTCAGGCTTTCGCCTTTGCTCAGCGCGGCCAGCGCCTCGGATATGCGGCTCCATAAGGACATTTAGCTACTCTACTCTGCCTGCACGGTGGTGTCAGTGGTTGTTTGCGAGGAGAGGATTTTTTGCATCAGGATAAGATCCAACCATTGGCCATTTTTGCGACCAACCTCAGGCAATCTGGCGATCTCACTAAATCCAATACGACCGTGAAACGCCACGCCCCCCGGGTTTGCGCTGCTGATCCCGGCCCAAAGTGAATGCACCTGTTCGTTCACCGCAGCCTGTTCCAGCTTCTGCATCAGAGCACGACCCACCCCCAGTCCGCGCGCCTTGGCAGATATCTGGATAGAGTGCTCCTTGCTAAAAGCATAACCAGGCCCGCCCCGGAATGGGAAATAGGTTGCAAAGCCAATGACTTCACCCTCAAATTCGGCAACCTGAAACCCTGGTCCACGCGTTTCAATGTCTGCCTCGATGGCCAAGGCGGTCTTTTCGTCAGAGGTGAAGGTGATCAGTGTATCGACAATTATGGCGTTCCATATATCGCAAATTGCCTGTGCATCATCCGGTCGGGCCTGTCGCAAAATCATCGGAAAACCCTTAACCCGTGTGGTGTTTTCACTTCGGCCATCAATGCGATTGAGCCTGGTTCAAACACCACGCGCGGGTCGCTGAATTCGCCCGCCAGCGCTGAGCGAAGCGCTGCTGCCTCGGGGTGGGAAACCACCAAACGCTGCAACGCACATCCGGACGGGGTTAACACCGTGCTGGGATGCACTGGGCTTTGCCATTGTATAAGCGTCGGATGCAGGTCGTCAAAAGGTTGCACTCCATTCGCAGGCGATGACATCAACCAACGAAAATCGCCCCGTTTCAGCGCGACCGGCTCTCCGGCACCCTCTGGCAATCGGGCCAGAGTACCGACCATATCATCGGTGCGGCAAATCCAGTTTGTCAGCCGTGCGGGGCCCGAAAAATGGTCAAGATCAAAGCAGCGTGCACGGGTTGGCTGCGCAGCCCCCGGGTCTATCGCTATCGCCTCCAGATACAGACCATCCTCTAGCCCCAAAAGCGCGTTATGCGTGCCGAATACATCGTGCTGGCCACCGGGTTGCATCGACACACCCAACGCGGTCTCAACTGCGTCAACGGCAGAGGCCAGGGTTTCGCCTGATATGGCAATATGATCTAGTAACATGGTCGCTCCTTACAGTGCTACGGCGCGACTGTAAGCAAGGTATTTTCGTTTGAAAAGGTGCCTGTTTGTTCACATCGCCCAGGCCAGTATCGACCAGACCGCCGCCAGAACGGTGGGATAAAACGTAGCAGCAAACCCAAAGCCGCGCACGGGTGGCGAGATATGATAACCAATCCAGAACAATAACCGCGCTATGGCAAAGGCAAATCCCATGACCAGGATAACACCACCGCCCAGCGTCAACGCCACAAAGGGCCAGATTACCAGCGCCAAAACCAACTGCTCAATCGTGTTGGACAGTACCTGCTGATCAATCCAGGCAGCACTGTCGGGACTAAAGTCCTGACCATCAATAATGCTATCGTCAAAGAACCGGCGTTGAGCCAGACGCCCGATCATCAACAGCGTGATCAGACCGGGTAAGATAAATGCACCGGGCAAGGCAATCTGCGGTGGCAGGAATGGCAGGTTGGCGCGCTGTGCCCCCCACACGATGGCAAGCGCCCATAACGCACCTGCAATCATAGAGATCAGAATGATCGGACGTTTGCCCATCAGGTTTGCGTCTCGCGGATCAGGCGCAGGATGTCTTGTGCGGCTTTGGGAATGTTGGTGCCGGGGCCAAAGATCGCCTTGACGCCATTGTCATATAGGAACTGATAATCTTGCTGCGGGATCACGCCGCCACAGATCACAATGATGTCCCCTGCCCCCGCCTGTTTCAGCGCCTCGACCAACTGCGGAGCCAGCGTTTTGTGCCCGGCTGCCTGGCTGGAAATGCCGATCACATGCACATCATTGTCCAGCGCGTCCTGTGCTGCCTCATCCGGGGTCTGAAACAACGGCCCCACATCAACGTCAAAACCGATATCTGCAAAGGCCGTGGCAATCACTTTGGCGCCCCGATCATGCCCATCCTGACCCATTTTCACCACCAGCATACGCGGTCGGCGGCCTTCGTCTTTGGCGAAATCCTCGACCGATTGCTGGATTGCGGCAAAGCCTTCGTCGCCCTCATAAGCGGCCCCGTAAACTCCGGCCAGCGTTTTCACTTCGGCGCGGTGACGTCCGAATTTCTTTTCCATCGCCATACTGATTTCTCCTACAGTGGCCCGCGCACGTGCCGCTTCGATCGCGCCCTCAAGCAGATTGCCACCTTCAACCGTGCGCCGCGAAAGTTCGCTCAGCGTGGCCTTGACCGCTGCATCATCTCGCGTCTCTTTGATCTGCTTCAACTGCGCTATCTGATTATCGCGCACAGCAGCGTTGTCGATATCAAGGATGTCGATCGCATCTTCTTTTTCCAGCCGATATTTGTTGACGCCGACAATCACTTCGTCACCGCGATCAATATTGGCCTGCCGTGTGGCGGCGGCCTCTTCGATGCGCAGCTTTGGCATGCCACTGGCAACCGCCTTGGTCATACCGCCCATGTCCTCGACTTCCTGGATCAGCTTCCACGCCTCTTCGGCCAGATCATGGGTCAGCTTTTCTACATAATATGACCCGGCCAGCGGATCGACCACATTGGTAACGCCGGTTTCTTCCTGCAGGATCAGTTGAGTGTTGCGCGCAATCCGGGCGCTGAAATCGGTTGGCAGCGCAATTGCCTCATCCAGCGCGTTTGTGTGCAGGCTTTGCGTGCCGCCAAGAGCCGCCGCCATCGCCTCGTACGCAGTACGCACAACGTTGTTATAGGGATCTTGTTCCTGCAGGGAAACGCCAGAGGTCTGGCAATGTGTTCGTAACATCAACGACTTGGGGTTCGTTGCGCCAAATTCAGTCATGATCCGGTGCCACAACAGGCGCGCCGCTCGCAGCTTTGCCGCCTCCATGAAAAAGTTCATACCGATACAAAAGAAAAAGCTAAGCCGACCGGCAAAACTGTCCACATCCATGCCGCGCGCAATCGCGGTACGCACGTATTCGCGACCATCTGCCAGTGTATAGGCCAGCTCTTGCACAAGGTTCGCGCCTGCCTCTTGCATGTGATAGCCCGAGATCGAAATACTGTTGAATTTCGGCATTTCGTTGCTGGTGAATTCAATAATGTCTGCCACCATCCGCATCGAGGCCTCGGGCGGATAGATATAGGTATTTCGAACCATGAATTCCTTCAGAACATCGTTCTGAATGGTGCCGGCCAACACTGATTTTTCATGTCCCTGCTCTTCGCCTGCGACGATAAAACTGGCCAAAATCGGAATCACCGCCCCGTTCATGGTCATTGATACCGACACCTTGTCCAGCGGGATGCCATCAAACAGGATTTTCATATCCTCAACGCTGTCAATCGCCACGCCAGCCTTGCCGACATCGCCAAAAACACGCGGATGATCGCTGTCGTAACCGCGATGCGTGGCCAAATCGAACGCAACCGACACGCCTTGCTGGCCTGCCGCCAGACCGCGGCGGTAAAACGCGTTGGATTCTTTTGCGGTTGAGAACCCGGCATATTGCCGAATGGTCCAGGGGCGCCCGGCATACATCGTTGCCTTGACGCCGCGCGTAAACGGGGCGGCCCCCGGAATGGTGCCCAGATGGTCGACGCCATCCAGATCATCCGCCGTATAAACCGGCTGAACGTCAATTCCCTCAAGCGTGTTCCAGGTCAGATCCTCAACCGGGCGACCGCGCAGTTCGGCCTTAGCCAGTTCCTGCCAATCGTCTTTCTTCGTGGTCATGGTGTCGTCCTCTTGTCAGGTCTGTCAAAGGCGGATTTGTCTCCACCGGTTTTTTGTTCGGATCTGATATCAGCGTGGCCAGCCCATCGGCACCCGCCGCCAGCCACATCAAATCGTCGCTGTATGTTTCTCGCGCCAACGCGATCTGAGTCGAATCAAACGGTTGCCAGCGCCCATCGCCCGCAGGTAAATCACCTGCCAACTCGCGCAATTTCGGCAGTTTGGGCGTTGCATTCACCCAGTCCCGCGCGTGGGTTTTGGGAGTATCCTGTCCCGTCATCACAGCCAATTGCACATCAGGCTGCCCGGCAAATGTTTCAAACGGCAATACCCGAACCCGCGCTTCGGGAACTGCACAGGCCACATCCGTTACCACATCACGCCAACTGCGCGACCCATGCGCCAGCCGGTCCAGCGACTGGCGCATGGGCATCCCCATACCGCGCGTAAGACCATAGCCAAGCGAAGAGGCCCAGAAAAGCTCAAGGGATCTGATGTTAAGCACGACATCACTGATCCTCCCTCCAAACGCATGTGCAAAGCGCACAATTCGTTCGCCTACGTCGCAATAAAGCGCGCCTAAACGCAGGTTTTCGCGCACAGAGCCCAGCATATTTTCGTCACTGACCACCAGCGTTCCAACACCCGACGCCGCGCTGCGAGCGCACCCAAGTTGGACGCGTCCAGCGGCCCGTTTTTGTAAATTGCGCCCCGTGGCCAGATGTGGCCGAGGAATTAAACCGCTGAACAGCCCGTTGCGGGTGCGGCGCGGTCCCCAAAAGCCAATACCTCGACGGTACAGCCCGTCACCGTTCAGTCGCATATACTGTTGAAATGTCGTCGTCGCACAACGATGCGCACCAATATGCAGAATAATATCCATCGCTTTGGCGATCCTTTGGCCAAGAGCCGCCCAGACCGGCCAACACACAGGGGGTGCCACAATCATCCCGCGTACCCTCTGACAAAGCCGTTAACGTTAAAGTTTTTGCGACCCCTAGCCAAATCAACGGTCGCAATCGCCGCAACCGGGACTATATTTGACAGAACAGGAGATCGCATGACTCGTATTCTAGCCATTGTTTTAACAGCACTTATCCCGATTGCAGCGTTGCCCCAAGAGACCGCGAAACCCGAGGTGCTGGCAGTGGTCCAACCCGCTGACGATAGCGAATTGAATGAATTTTTATGGACAAACCGGGTTATTGTTGTCTTTGCAGACAGCCCTGCAGACCCGCGATATGTCGAGCAACTGGATTTGCTGAACAGAGAGCTGGCTGCACTGGGTGAACGCGACGTGCTGATTCTAACTGACACAGACCCCAAATCCCTGTCACCTATCCGCACCCAATTGCGACCGCGCGGGTTCTCGATGGTCTTGATCGGCAAGGACGGCGGGGTAAAGCTGCGCAAACCCCGACCTTGGTCAGTGCGTGAAATCAGCCGGTCCATCGACAAATTTTCCGACCGCCAAAAAGAGGTCGAAGACCGGCGCATCGGACGGTAATCTTGCCGTTCAATTTGACCCCAGCCGATCATCTGCCTCACTCAAATTCCATAATCACATCATCCACGGCCAGACTGTCCCCCGCCACTGCCTCGATCTTGGTTACAACGGACGTTTTCTCGGCTCGAAGGATGTTTTCCATCTTCATCGCCTCAACCGTACACAACGCCTGACCTTCCTGAACCTCGTCGCCAACTGCAACATCGACTTTGACGATCAGACCCGGCATCGGACACAGCAAAAGTTTTGAAGTATCAGGCGGCAATTTTTCCGGCATGAGGTCCGCCAGTTCTGCCTGACGCCCTGTGCGCACATGCACCTTCAGATCGGCACCGCGTGACCGGATACGGAACCCTCCACTGATCTTGCCAACCTTCAATACCAACTGTGCGCCATCAACATCCAGTTCGGCCAACTGATCCCCCGGTGTCCATTCACTGGCGACCCGCATTGTGCCACCATCCGCAAAGCGCACGGTTGATCCATCACGATCCGCATCAATGACCACATCAAAGCGGTTGTCCTGTAACGTCACCACCCATTCGCTGCCGACCTTGCGTTCGTGATTGTCCATCCGGCCCGACACACGGGTTCGCCGAATTTCGGCAACCCGGTGCATCGCTGCGCAGGATGCCGCAATTTGACGCAAACTTTCGTCAGGCAATGTCACGCCCTCAAACCCATCCGGGTATTGTTCGGCAATAAACGCCGTGGTCATGTCACCGGCAATAAAGATCGGATGATCCATGACCGCTGCCAGAAACGGCAGATTATGGCCAATGCCTTCGACTTCGAACCGGTCCAGCGCCACGCGCATCTGCTCAATCGCTTCGGTGCGGGTGGGGGCCCACGTGCAAAGTTTGGCGACCATCGGATCATAATACATGCTGATCTCGCCGCCTTCGTAGACGCCGGTATCGTTGCGTACCGCGTGGGTTGCCGTCGCCACCTCTGCGGGTGGGCGATAGCGGGTCAGCCGACCAATTGAAGGTAAAAAGTTACGATAAGGGTCTTCCGCATACAGCCGGTTCTCAATTGCCCATCCGTTCAATTTAACATCGTCCTGTGTGATGCTAAGCGGTTCACCATTGGCCACCCGGATCATCTGTTCCACCAAATCAACGCCGGTGATCAACTCGGTTACCGGATGTTCCACCTGCAGACGTGTGTTCATTTCCAGGAAAAAGAAATTCCTGTCGCCATCGACGATGAATTCAACCGTCCCGGCGCTGGTATAGCCCACGGCCTGCGCCAACATCACCGCCTGTTCACCCATCGCGCGGCGGGTGGCTTCGTCCAGAAACGGGCTGGGCGCTTCTTCGACCACTTTTTGGTTGCGCCGCTGGATCGAACATTCGCGTTCGCCCAGATAAACGCCGTTGCCATGCGCATCACACAACACCTGAATTTCAATATGACGGGGTTGCGTGACAAATTTCTCGATAAAAATCCGATCATCGCCGAAACTGTTGGCGGCCTCGTTCTTGGAACTCTGAAACCCTTCGCGGCATTCCGTGTCATCCCAGGCAATCCGCATGCCCTTGCCCCCGCCCCCGGCGCTGGCCTTGATCATCACCGGATAACCAATTTCGGTGCTGATTTTGACCGCTTCTTCGGCGTCCGCGATCTCGCCCATATAGCCGGGAACAATGTTTACCCCCGCCTCTTTGGCGATCTTTTTTGAGGTGATCTTGTCGCCCATCGATTCTATCGCGCCCACGGGTGGGCCAATAAACGCGACTCCTTCGGCTTCAAGGGCGCGGGCGAATTTGGCGTTTTCAGAGAGAAACCCATAGCCGGGATGCACCGCCTGCGCGCCGGATTCGCGGATTGCCGCCATCACCTTGTCTATAACAATATAGGATTGGTTGGCAGGCGGAGGACCAATGTGAATAGCCTCATCCGCCATTTGAACATGCAACGCATGTTTGTCGGCATCCGAATAGATCGCCACCGAAGTGATCCCCATCCTACGGGCCGATTTGATAACACGACAGGCGATCTCGCCCCGGTTGGCGATCAGGATTTTGCTGAACATTATGTGTCCTTTGACATAGGTGTCTGACAACGCAAACCACCGGCCGCGGACTTTATGCCCGGGCCGGTGATCAACATCTTGAAGTTTGCTAATTCAGCGCCCCTGGGCGACCGATCAGTTACATTTCCTTGGGTTTTGTTGGCAATAAAGCACGTTGCCTGCGGCCCCTGCCGCGAGACCGACAATTGGGTTGCCATTGAGCAAGACCGCTGTGCCAACCCCTGCTGCGCCACCGAGAACCGCTTGCTCTGCGGTTGTATCGCCGCAGGCCGCAAGGCCGCCAAATACGGCCAATACTGCCAATAGTCTCGTTGCTCGCATCCAGATGATCCTTGTTTTTTTCGTTTAACTGCTGGGCGCACCAAACCCGGACGGGGCTGTGCGCGCAAGGAAATTCCATCACCAAGACGGCAATCGGCAATTTCGCGCCGACACTGTAAGTATTTGTATTTAATAAAAAAATCAGACGGGCTGTTCACTGCAAGAACAACCCGTCCGAGGTAGTAAGGGGTAATATTTCGTCCAATTGCGGAGGCCACGGGGGTAATGCAGCCACCTGCAGCTTGAGTTTTGCTATGAGAATGCGAAAACACCAACCCTTGATTGCGCGACCTAAAAAAGTGGGCCGTTTTTTGCCGGTTTTTTGGCCCTATGTGCTGATTTACGCCGATCATTGGTCAAATACGTCCGGAAACGACGCGCGGGCGCGCGAAATGTTAATGACCAACATTGCCTCATAGCTTTCGGCATCAAACGGATCTTCGGCTGCAATTACTTCGCGCCCGAACAGCCAGCTTATCCGACCGGCATCCAGATTGCCGCGCTCAAACGGTTCCTCCCCGAAATGCTCCCACAAGGCCGCCATAAACCCGGCATCCGCACGACGGTCTGCAGGACGGCGATCCGCATAACGTTCGCGCACAGTAATGGGGGTGATACCTTTGGCATTAGAGCGCCGTATGGTGAACTGAAAATCAGTCCCTGCAAGGCGTCCGGGAAATCCTCGGTGTTTCAGCATCGGCGCCCTCATGACACAGGGCCCGCTGTGTGGTGTGGGGCCAGCGTACTCGCCAGCCCCGCAACTGTGTTACTTGTATTTGCCAGTGTAGACCGGTTCGACCGAAATGGGTTCGACATCGACCACGACATACTCTTCCTCACGACTGGTGTCGCATGCGGCAACGACGGCCATAAGGCCGGCCATTGCCAGTAATTTGATGCTCTTTGACATCTGTTTCTCCTGACTATGTAATCGAAACGAACAGGGCCGTTTGACCCTGCCTGCCTCTGTTCCGAGTGTGCGGTTGCTTTTGTGCAACCTACCCGGACCATAGCCGAACTGACGTCTATTTGACATTCCTGTGGGGGAACGTGCGGGGTCTGTGACTCCAAAGCCTCAACCTCCGGTTTAGATGAGATGTGTCTCGCAACATGTTGTGTGTGCATCAAAATTCCTCCCAGATACAGCGGGTGGTTTCGGGGCGATATGCCTCGAAAAACTGGGTTGCTTCGGGCGTCGGAGCACCAAAGGGCACCTCACGGTCTGACAACGAAATCACCACGCGTGTCGGGTTTAACGCGTATTCCTGCAAGTAAGGAAGCGCCAAAGTCTCGCACAGATGATCCATATCCGGGGCCGCAATATCATAGCTGACAGCCCCGCCATCGCGCGCAATTTCGGGCGCAATAAAACGGAACCTAACCCAGATTTCGCCCGGTTGCTCATCAATCAGCACTTCGCTCAGCGTCACAGGCTGCCCCGATGGCACCTGCATCTGCTGCGCAGCCACCGGCGTGGCCAGCGTGCATGAAATGAGCGTTACCCGGATCACGGCGCGGTTTCATCCATTGTGTCAAAGTCTGCGGGCGAGATGATTTCGATCAGTTCCATATCATCCGAATGACGTACCTCGCGGTGCTTAATACCGGGGGGTTGCAGTACACAAGACCCTTCGCGCAGGATCTGTTCGCCACCCCCGTGTTCTTTGGGCCCTTCGTATTCAAACACCACCCAGCCACGGGTGATATAGACCATCTGAAAGTCCAGATCATGCGAATGCCATTCAGCCGGGCTTTCCATCCCCGGCACAGCCCGGATCACATGCGCGCCGAACTTGCCTTTGGTTCCGTCTTTGATGCCCAGATCACGGTATTCAAAGAAAGGGCGCAGACCTTGGCCCTCGAACTTTCCGTCATCTGCGTGGGTGACGGTGAAGGCTTGGTTTTTCCACATTATCCCATATCCACTTTCTGAATAGTTTGACCATTCTTATAGCTTTGCAAAAGCTCAACACCCTTCTGAGTAAAAACAATACCAATCTGATTGGACACTGTTTCTCCGATAGCAATACCTGCCTTGTAATGCTCAAAGACGATGTAGCCGTCCTTAACTAATCCATAGTAAGTAACTTGATCTGACTGTGGAAACCGAAGTCTTACTTTCCCATTTTGATCGACGGCATCTGGTGAATTGTCGAGAATGAAGTCCAAAAGCCGCCATTCTGCTGTAGTGTATCGCCCCGTCAATATGGCCAAGTTATTCTTGTACTTCCGAATTGCATCTTTATGGATTTCTTTTGATGTCACCCTCGCATGGCAATTCGCACACAAGATGATCATGTTTTCAAATTTGTGCTCTTTGACTTTATGCCACTCATCAATATGCTCAAATTGTAGAGAAGAGGTTCCACGGCAGGTGGGAATTGCACACCGATACCCGGCTTCCGTTAACAGTGCACGCTTGAGTTGAGCGAGAATTGCAGGGCGAGACATCTTGGCTACCTTTACAACGGAATATTATCATGCTTTTTCCAAGGGTTCTTCAACGACTTCCCCCTTAACGATGCAAACGCGCGACTAACTCGCATTCGGGTCGAACGCGGAGTAATTACTTCGTCAATAAACCCGCGTTCTGCAGCCACAAACGGATTGGCAAACCGATCCTCGTAATTCGCCGTATGCGCGGCGATCTTGTCTGCATCTCCCAGATCGGCACGGTGGATGATCTCGGTTGCGCCTTTGGCCCCCATCACCGCGATCTCTGCCGTGGGCCAGGCATAGTTGAAATCGCCGCGCAGATGTTTGGACGCCATCACATCATAGGCACCGCCATAGGCTTTGCGGGTGATCACCGTGACCTTGGGCACCGTCGCCTCACCATAGGCAAACAACAGCTTCGCGCCGTGTTTGATCACGCCGCCATATTCCTGCGACGTTCCGGGCAGAAAGCCGGGGACATCCACAAGTGTCAGGATCGGGATTTCAAAGGCATCGCAGAACCGCACAAACCGTGCGGCTTTGCGCGAACTGTCGATGTCCAGACAACCGGCCAGCACCGTCGGCTGATTGGCGACAACGCCAACGGACTGGCCCTCAAGACGGATAAATCCGGTGATGATGTTCTTGGCGAAATCTTCCTGAATTTCGTAGAAATCAGCCTCATCCGCGATTTTGGTAATCAGTTCTTTCATATCATAGGGCGTGTTGGCGTTGTCCGGCACCAACGTATCCAGCGAGTTTTCAATCCGGCCCGGTTCGTCAAAGAACGGACGTACCGGGGGTTTCTGGCGGTTGTTCAGCGGCAGGAAATCGACAAGGCGGCGGACTTCGGCCAAAGCCTCGACATCGTTTTCAAACGCCCCATCCGCGACCGATGATTTGCGCGTATGGGTCGTCGCCCCGCCCAGTTCTTCGGCTGTTACGACTTCGTTGGTCACGGTTTTCACCACATCGGGGCCGGTGACAAACATGTAAGAGCTGTCTTTGACCATAAAGATAAAGTCGGTCATCGCCGGGGAATAGACCGCCCCACCCGCACATGGCCCCATCACCAGCGAGATTTGCGGCACCACACCGCTGGCCATGATATTGCGCTGGAACACCTCGGCATAGCCTGCAAGGCTGGCGACACCTTCCTGAATACGCGCACCACCGGAATCGTTGATACCGATGACAGGCGCGCCGTTCTGCATCGCCATATCCATGATCTTGCAGATTTTCTGCGCGTGGGTTTCGGACAGTGATCCGCCAAACACGGTGAAATCCTGACTGAACACATAGACCATACGGCCATTGATCGTTCCCCAGCCAGTAATCACCCCGTCGCCCGCCGGGCGATCCTGCTCCATGCCGAAATCGGTGCAGCGATGCGCGACGAACATGTCCAGCTCTTCAAAGCTGTCTTCGTCCAGCAGCAGATCAACCCGTTCGCGTGCGGTCAGTTTGCCTTTGGCGTGCTGCGAGTCGATACGGCGCTGACCGCCACCCAGTCGGGCGGCATCGCGGCGGGATTCTAATTCGGCAAGGATGTCTTTCATGATGGCATGTCCCTTGAAAAGTTCGCTATAGCATAGGGGATCATCGTAGCGGACCAAAGCAGTTTTCCGCAAATTTGCAAATTAATGAATAGTTATATTTTGCGAATTGCAAAGTTGCTAATTAACACTTGAACTCTTCGCTGCGATTGTCATGTTGCAAAAGCAAACCTCAAGGCAAATACATGTCCGTGTCTTCCGACGCCCAAAACCAGAAATCACCGCCCCATATCCTAACGCTGATCCTGATGTCTGGATTGGCGGCTTTGGCGATGAACATCTTTCTACCCAGCCTGCCGGGCATGTCCGCGTATTTCCAGACCGACTATCGGCTGATGCAATTGTCGGTGGCGCTGTATCTTGGCACCAGCGCGGTGTTCCAGTTGTTCATTGGTCCGCTCTCGGACAATATCGGACGACGTCCGGTGATCCTTGGTGGGCTGGCGGTATTTATGCTGGCAACGGTGGGCTGTCTGTATGCGACGTCGATCGAAGTGTTCCTGTTCTTCCGCATGTGCCAGACGTCGATCGCGGTGACGATGGTTCTTAGCCGGGCCATTGTGCGTGATATGTACGAACAGGACAAAGCCGCCAGCATGATCGGTTATGTCACAATGGGTATGGCCGTGGTGCCGATGGTTGGTCCGGTCGTTGGCGGCGCGCTGGATCAGCTTTTTGACTGGCATGCAAATTTCTGGCTGCTGCTTTTTCTGGCGATGGCAACAACGGTGCTGGTCTGGGGCGACCTTGGCGAAACCGTTACCAAGACCGGGCAAACCCTGGGACAGCAATTTGCGGAATATCCCGAACTTTTGCGCAGCCCGCGATTTTGGGGTTACGCCACAGCATCCGGAGCCTCGTCCGGAGCGTTTTTTGCCTATCTGGTCGGCGGCCCGTTTGTCGGCGACGTTGTGTTTGGTCTGGCACCGGACACTTTGGGCCTGTTTTTTGGCGCACCGGCACTTGGATATATTGTCGGCAATTTCCTGACGGGGCGCTATTCCGTACGGGTCGGCGTGAACCAAATGGTGCTTTATGGCTGCGCGTTGACCATTTTTGGCGTTACCCTATCGCTGATGGTGTTTCTTGCCGATGCCGCCAGCCCGGCAAGCTTTTTCGGATTGATGGTGTTTGTTGGTCTTGGGAATGGCATGTCGATACCCAATGCGACCGCCGGGATGTTGTCTGTGCGCCCTCATCTGGCAGGCACCGCGTCCGGATTAGGTGGCGCGCTGATGATTGGTATCGGCGCAATCCTTGGAGGCGTGGCCGGCGCTGTGCTATCGAAAGAGTCTGGCGCATTTCCGTTGCTCTATATCCAGATCGCAACCGCCACCGTGGGCCTGATCGCCATTCTTGTGGTCATCCGGCGGCAAAAACAACTGGGGTTTTGATGGCTTGCCCTGAGAACTTTGCAAAGTTAGCATAACATCAAAGCGACTTTGCAAAGGCGACCCATGGCGACCCAGAAATTATATGCAGGTGCCAAACTGCGCGAGATGCGCACCCGGATTGGGCTGACGCAAAAGAACTTTGCCGCCAAATTGGGCGTGTCCCTTCCCTATCTCAACCAGATGGAGAACAACAACCGGCCGGTGTCGACAACAGTTATACTGGCTTTGGCGCAGGAATTCGGCATGGACGTAACTGAGCTGAGCACCGGTGACAGCGAGCGTCTGGTCAGCGACATGCGCGAGGCACTAGCGGACCCGGTGTTTGCAGATGCCGCGCCGCCGCTTGCTGATCTGCGCCTGACCGCGTCAAATGCCCCGTCGCTGGCACGGGCGTTTATCGAATTGCATCGCAGTTATCGCGAAACACAGGAACGGTTGGCGTCGCTGGACGAGGCATTGGGACGCGAAGACGCGCGCCCGCAGGCAAGCCCGTGGGACGAAGTGCGTGACTTTTTCCATTATTGTGACAACTACATTGATGCGGTGGACAGGGCAGCGGAACATTTTGCCAGCAGGGGACGTGATCCGCGTGACATCCGGGCCACAGCGATGGCCTGGTTGAAAACCCAGCGAGTCGAAGTTCAGCTTAGCGATATCGACGCATTGCGCCGCTATAATCCAGCGACCAGAAAACTACTGTTGTCATCAAGCACGCCTCCGGAAACACAGCTGTTTCAGCTGTTATTACAGATCGCCCTGCTGGATCAGGACCGATTGCTTGAGGCGACATTGGATTTTGCCAGATTTCACAGTGATGAAGCCCGCGCCATCGCCAAAATCGGCTTGGCCAACTATTTCGCCGGCGCGGCGTTGATGCCCTATTCGACGTTTTTGCAGGCAGCACAGGACTGCCGCCATGATCTTGAAATCCTGAGTAGCCGGTTCGGCGCCTCGATTGAACAAGTGGCGCATCGGTTGTCGACGCTGCAACGACCCGGGTCCAAGGGCATTCCGTTCTTCTTTGTCCGGGTGGATCAGGCCGGAACGATCACCAAGCGACACAGCGCGACGCGACTGCAATTTGCCCGCTTTGGCGGCGCTTGCCCGCTTTGGAATGTGCACCAAGCGTTTGAAACGCCGGGGCGGTTTTTGCGACAACTGGCCGAAACGCCTGATGGCGTGCACTATATTTCCTTGGCGCGGGACGTGTCCAAACCGGGCGGATCATATGGCGCGCCGGTGCGCCGATATGCGATTGCTTTGGGCTGCGAGGTGCGCCACGCGGGATCATTGGTCTATGGTGACAATCTGGATGTCTCTACGGCCAGCGCGTTTGAGCCAATAGGAATTTCCTGTCGGATCTGCGAGCGCAAGACGTGCCATCAACGATCCGTTCCCCCGCTTGAGCGGCGATTGACGATCAACACCGATCAGCGTGGTGTTTTGCCATATCAGGTAGATTGAGGGTCGGCAGCATCCCACCGAAAGCTTTGCAGCCTCCGGCGGACGCATTCCGAGTTTGTCGTCCTATTTGGACAGAATATCCCAGATTTCATCCTTGAGCATTGCACGCTTTTTGCGCAGCTCAATGCCAGCAAGGTCTTCCATTGGCTCGACGTTGGTTTCTGCCCGGTGAATGGTCCGGTTCAGTTCGTGGTACTCATCATGCAGGCGGGCGAAATGAGCGTCTGTTTGTTTCAGTTCGCTCATTTGTGTGACCTTGTCGGGAAATTCTTCGGCCAACTCGTGGGGCGTGTGCGACATTTGTGTATTCCTTAAATTTAAAGCGTCTCATTTAGCTTACAGCTTTATGTAGGCACTGCTTTGATAAGGATCAAACTCTGGCTACTTTTGCGCCGGCCTCCAGCCAGCGTTGGTCGCTTGCTTCGGCGTACAAAACCATCGCTCACCCTTGTTTTCGTTTATGCGTGTACGACCGTAAAAACTCTGTCCGGGGACGTGGAAAATTCGCTCGCCGTTTGACGAAATGTTGCCTTTGATGATGCAATCGCGATCCGGCGCGGGTTTGCCTTTGGCTGGGCTAGCGCGGAACTGAGCAGGAGACATGACATAATGGGCATGCAAGCCACGATTGTTGATGGCTGCACCTTTTTCATCCAGATCGTAATCCATCGAATATTTTCGGTATGCAAAGGCCAACCCGTCAGCAACCATATCTCGCCCGATGTCCCGGCCATTAACCCAACAGCGGGCAACGACGCGATTGTAGCGGTCGATTGTGATAGTCTCACAATTGGCAATCTTGCCGTCATATTGCTGGCGAATCTGGTCTGAGACCCAGTGGCCACAGGACCAGCTGACTTGCTGTTGACTGTCACAGGTCTGCGCCAATTCCGGCGCATCGATACCGTGCAACCGCACGCGTGTGTCCCCCACATCCCAGGTGTCAGCATCAATAACGCGAATGACTCCCTGCGGGTTAGCAGAAACCATCAACGGCAAACAGACGAGAACAAAAGCGGCACAAATTCTTAACATTTGGTTAACATGGACAGCCGACGCTGCCGATTCAACCGGATTTGTTAAGAAAGGTTAACGTTGTGTGTCTTGCCAGCGAGGACTGATCCACGGCTGATCGTTAGAGGATGGCAGCGGGTCGCGACCCAGCACATGATCCGAAATTTTTTCGCCCACCATGATAGAGGGCGCATTCAGATTACCATTGGTGATCCGCGGGAAAATGCTGCTGTCAGCAACACGCAACGCATCCACACCAATGACCCGCCCCATAGGGTCAACCACGGCATTGGGGTCATCAGCCCGCCCTATGCGACATGTGCCACAGGGGTGAAACGCACTCTCGGCGTGTTCAGCGATAAAGGCATCAATCTCGGCATCGGATTGAACGTCAGCCCCGGGCTGGATTTTGCCTTTGACGTAGGGGGCGAACGCCTCTTGCGCAAAAATCTCGCGGGTGAGGCGGATGCAGGTGCGAAAATCGTCCCAGTCCTGAGGTTGCGACATATAGTTAAACTGAATTTTCGGCGCGTCTGCGGGATCGTTTGAGCGCAGGGTGACTGCACCACGACTGGTCGAACGCATGGGGCCGACATGGGCCTGAAAACCGTGCCCCTCGGCGGCAACCTTACCGTCATAGCGCACCGCAATCGGTAGGAAATGGTATTGGATATCGGGATAGGCGACGCCCGCTCGACTGCGGATGAAGGCCGCGCTTTCAAACTGGTTTGATGCGCCAAGGCCGGTCTTGGTGAACAGCCATTGCGCCCCGATTATGGCCTTGGAAAGCAGGTTCCAGTGCCGATAGAGCGTGATTGGCTGTTTTGAGGCCATCTGGATGTAAAGCTCAAGATGATCCTGAAGGTTGGCCCCGACACCGGGGCGATCTGCAATGATGTCGATGCCGTGATCGCTCAGATGTTCGGCAGGGCCGATACCTGAGAGCATCAGCAGTTTGGGAGAGTTGATCGCAGACGCCGCGATGATGATTTCGCGGCTTGCGGTAAGAATTTCGCGTTTGCCGTTGCGGTCGACTTCGACTCCGGTGGCGCGGCCATCTTTGATGATGATGCGACGAGCAAGTGCCCGGGTAATGGTGCAATTGTCATGTTTCAGTGCCGGGCGCAGATAGGCATTGGCGGCGGACCAGCGACGTCCGTTCCAGACAGTTTGCTCCATCGGACCAAAACCTTCTTGTTTTTGGCCGTTATAGTCATCGGTGATTTCATACCCGGCCTGTTGGCCTGCGTTGACAAAAGCACTGAACAACGGATTGTCCCGCGGGCCACGTGTGACATGCAGCGGGCCGTCACCGCCACGCCAATCAGTATCGCCGCCGTGGCCGCTTTCGTGCCAATGCTCCATGCGTTTGAAATAGGGAAGGACGTCTGCATATGACCAACCATCCGCGCCGGATTCTGCCCAGTGGTCAAAATCCATCGCGTGGCCGCGAACGTAAACCATGCCGTTGATACTGGACGAACCGCCAACGACTTTACCGCGTGGACAAGCCAGACGGCGATTGTTCAGATGGGGTTCGGGTTCGGATGAATAGCCCCAATCGTAACGAGACATATTCATCGGATAACTAAGCGCGGCTGGCATCTGGATCAGCGGCCCCGCGTCGGTGCCGCCATGCTCAACGACAAGAACCGAAGCCCCGGCATTGGCAAGGCGATAGGCCATCGCACAGCCTGCGGACCCGGCGCCGATGATGATGAATTCTGCTTGCATGAGTTGTGCCTTTTGGTGGCCGGATGAAGAGATTTCTTGCCTCCGGCGGGGATATTTTTGCCAAAATGAATGAATTAGTCGCCGCGCGGGTAGCGTTGGCTTTCTTCCAGATCATTCAGGTTCATGTGGTTGCGCATGTAGCGCTCTGAGGCTTTTTGCAGGGGCTGGTAATCCCAAGGGTAGTAGCCGCCCTGGCGCAAGGCTTCGTAGACGACCCAGCGGCGAGCCTGACTGGCGCGTACGTCGGCATCGAATTTTTCAAGATCCCAGCGGCTTTCGGATTTGGCCCGCAGCGTTTGGAGGGTGCCCCGATGGGCCAGATCATCGGCGAGGTTTTTGGTCTCGTGCGGGTCTGCATCCAGGTCAAACAATTGGTCCGGGTCCAATGCGCAGCGGTTGTATTTCCATTTGCCATAGCGCAGCGAGACCAGCGGGGCGTTGGAGCCTTCGGCGGCGTATTCAATTGCGACCGGACTGGTGCGCTCTGCGCCATTGGCGAGAGCAGAGAGGTCTTCTCCGTCTGTCCATGGTTCAATTTCGTCGATGGACACCCCGGCGAGTGCAGCCAGTGTTGGGGTGAGGTCGAGAGTTGAAACCGGCGTGTCGACGCGACCAGTGGCCATATCCGGGGCGGCGATCATCAATGGGACACGAGAGGAGCCTTCGAAAAAGGACATTTTGAACCAGAGACCACGTTCGCCGAGCATGTCTCCGTGGTCTGAGACAAACACGATGACGGGGTTTTGGTCGGTGTCCTCCAGCACATCAAGGATTTCGCCAATCTTGTCGTCGAGGTAGGATATGTTGGCAAAATAGGCGCGGCGGGACTTGGCAATGTCTTCGTCAGTGATGTTGAAGCTGCGCCAGTCGTTGGCATCGAAAATACGTTGGGAGTGAGCGTCCTGATCTTCATAGGCCATTGCCGGGATTGTGGGGGCGAGATGCTCGCAATTCTCGTACTGGTCCCAGTATTTACGGCGGGCCACATAAGGGTCATGCGGATGGGTAAAGCTGACTGTCAGGCACCAGGGGCGGTTGTCATTGCCGCGCGCGAGGTCATAAAGTTTGGCGCGTGCGTGATGGGCAACCTCGTCGTCATATTCGAGTTGGTTGCTGATTTCGCCGACGCCTGCCCCAGTCACCGAGCCCATGTTGTGATACCACCAGTCGATGCGTTCACCGGGTTTGCGATAATCCGGAGTCCAGCCGAAATCGGCCGGGTAGATGTCTGTGGTCATCCGGTCCTCAAACCCGTGCATCTGGTCTGGGCCGACAAAGTGCATTTTGCCTGACAGGCAGGTGTAATAGCCCGCGCGGCGCAAATGATGCGCATAAGTAGGAATGTCGCTGCGGAACTCGGCGGCATTGTCATAGACGCCGGTACGCGAAGGGAGCTGGCCGGACATGAAACTGGCGCGACCGGGGGCACAGAGAGGCGAGGCGGTGTAGCTGTTGGCGAACCGTGTTGAGCGCGCGGCAAGTTTTTTCAGGTTGGGCGTGTGCAGCCAGTCGGCAGGGCCGTCCGGGAACAGGGTGCCGTTCAGCTGATCAACCATCAGGATCAGGATGTTGGGTTTGCTCATTGGTCTGGCCCGGTCAAAAGACCCAACAGATCTAGCGCCAGTTCAGTCGCGAGTTCCGGAGAGTCCGGGTCATCCAAAGCCGCGCGAATATAAAGGCCGTCGATAAAAGCGGCCATAACATTGGCAGCTTTGGCAGGGTCATTGGTCATCGGGCGCAATGCATTGGTCAAATTTGAACGCAGCCGCGCCTGATAGATGCGCCACAATCGCAAGGCTTGTGGGTTATGCTGGGCCAGAAC
Organism: Paracoccaceae bacterium; assembly: GCA_003354145.1. Lineage (GTDB taxonomy): Bacteria > Pseudomonadota > Alphaproteobacteria > Rhodobacterales > Rhodobacteraceae > NORP181. The sequence continues at coordinate 9,352 of PIVL01000013.1, read as the reverse complement.
ATAAAACGTTGTCCAAGCACTGATCGTGGCCGGGGTAAAACAGGACGCGGAGAAACAAGCCCGAATGATACCGGCAGCGCGTTTGTCAGGTTGTGCAGAATTTAGTTCTTTGCGCACTTCGGCGCCGAAATCTGTAAGGATACGGCCCATCGCCGCCAGAAATATCTGGTCTTTCCCACCAAAATAGTGGTGCGCCAAAGCGCTGGACATGCCTGCACGTCGGGCGATCTGGCTGACGGTGACGTCCAGAGACCCGGCTGCGCCAATCTCGGCGATGGTGGCTTTGATCAACGCTTCGCGTCTGATAGGCTCCATTCCAAGCTTTGGCATATTGGGTTCCTTTTACTGACGAATGAGGACGCTAGGGATTGTTTATTGACTCGTCAATCAAGAAAAATTAGCGTGACGAATAACGATATGAAAACAGGGAGAAAACGACATGAAACTTAAAACAACACTTTCGCTGATGGCGCTTATGGCAGCGACTCCGGCGCTTGCTGACTGCACACAGGTGAACTTTGCCGATGTGGGCTGGACCGATATCACTGCAACCACGGCGGCGACCTCTGTGGTGCTTGAAGCGCTGGGATATGAGACCGACGTCAAGGTTTTGTCGGTGCCGGTGACCTATACATCGATGGCGCGCGGCGACATTGATGTGTTCCTTGGCAATTGGATGCCAACGATGGAAGCCGATATCGCGCCTTATCGTGAGGCGGGAACAGTGGACACGGTCCGGGCCAACCTGGAGGGCGCAAAATATACGCTGGCAGTGAACAAGACGGCGGCCGATCTGGGTATTGCGGATTTTGCAGACATTGCCGCGCAAAAGGACGCGCTGGACGGCAAGATTTACGGCATCGAAGCTGGCAATGACGGTAACCGTCTGATCATGGATATGATTGCTGACAATGCCTTTGGTCTGGATGGCTTTGAAGTTGTTGAAAGCTCGGAGCAGGGCATGCTGGCGCAGGTGAAACGCGCGGATCGCAAGGAAGAGCCGGTTGTGTTTCTGGGCTGGGAGCCGCATCCGATGAACGCCAATTTTGATATGTCCTACCTGACTGGTGGCGACGATTGGTTTGGTCCAAATCTGGGCGGTGCAACGGTCTATACCAACACCCGCGCCGGATACGCAGCCGAATGCGCCAATGTTGGCAAATTGCTGGGCAATCTTGATTTCTCGCTGGCGATGGAGAACGAGATCATGGCCGCAATACTGGACGACGGCACCGAGCCCAACAAGGCGGCAACGGCCTGGCTGAAAGCGAATCCCGGTGTTCTGAAAGGATGGCTGGACGGCGTGACAACTGCGGATGGCGGTGATGCGATGGCCGCTGTCAAGACGGCTCTGAAGTAAAGCAAAAGCCGCCTCGGACATTGTCCGGGGCGGCTTTCTTTTTGAATACGCCCGGAATTTGTCCGAAAAATTCCTGCCCACTGGCATTCCCTATTACATGAGGTTTCAATGGACTGGCTGACCGAAAACAAGATCCCGATCGGCAAATGGGCCGCCTCTGTGTTTGATTGGTTGCAGATCAATGGCGCTTGGTTCTTTGACGGGCTGGCAGATACAATGGAGGCTTTGATTGACGGCATTTTGTGGCTGCTTCAAACACCCCATCCGCTTATTATCATCGTGGTATTTGCGGCGCTGACTTTCCTTATGCAACGCAGCTGGAAGCCGGTTGCACTGGTTATTGTTGGGTTTTTGTTCATTCTCAATCAGGACTATTGGGAAGAAACCACAGAAAGCCTGACGCTGGTCTTGTCGGCATGTGTTGTTTGCATGGGCATTGGCGTGCCAATTGGCATCGCGGCGGCGCATCGACCGCGGCTGTATCGGGTAATGCGGCCAGTTCTGGACCTGATGCAGACGCTGCCGACCTTTGTTTATCTGATCCCGGCGATTGTATTCTTTGGTATCGGCATGGTGCCGGGCCTGATTGCAACGGTGATTTTTGTGCTGCCTGCCCCAATCCGGCTGACCCATCTTGGCGTGACTTCGACACCCAAGGAACTGCTTGAGGCAACGCAGGCCTTTGGGGCGACGCCCTTCCAGACCTTGTGGAAGGTCGAGCTGCCCTATGCCCTGCCCCAGATCATGACCGGGTTGAACCAGACCATTATGTTGTCACTGTCGATGGTGGTGATTTCGGCGCTTGTTGGGGCGGATGGTCTTGGCGTACCGGTGGTGCGCGCGCTTAATCAAGTGAATACCGCACTGGGTTTTGAGAGCGGGCTAATCATTGTGGTGGTGGCGATCATGCTGGACCGGATGCTGCGGATGGAGCGGGACTGATGGCGATTGCAGTTGATTTTGACGATGTGAACATCGTGTTCGGGGACAAACCCGAAAGCGCCCTCCCGATGATGGACGAGATGAAAGAGCGGACTGAAATTCAGGCCGCGACTGGGCAGGTTCTGGGCGTGCATAATTGCTCATTGACTGTGACCGAGGGTGAAATTCTGGTGCTGATGGGACTGTCCGGCTCTGGCAAATCGACATTGCTGCGGGCTGTGAATGGGTTGAACCCGGTCGTGCGTGGATCAGTCCGGGTCGATAGCGGTGATGGGCTTGTCGATGTGACGACCGTGGACACTGCGACATTGCGGCATTTGCGGTCAACCCGAGTGGCGATGGTGTTTCAGCAGTTCGGATTGCTGCCCTGGCGCAATGTACGCGAAAATGTCGGCCTGGGGTTGGAACTTGCTGGAATGTCCAAAACTGAACGCCACGAGCGGGTGAATACGCAGCTGGAACTGGTCGGGTTGGCCGATTGGGCAGATCGCAAAGTCGGCGAATTATCCGGCGGCATGCAGCAACGTGTTGGTCTGGCGAGGGCCTTTGCCACCGAAGCACCGATACTGTTAATGGATGAGCCGTTTTCGGCGCTTGACCCGTTGATCCGCACCCGGTTGCAGGATGAATTGTTGGACTTGCAGGCCAAGTTGGGCCGCACGATCATCTTTGTCAGCCATGATCTTGACGAAGCTTTCAAAATCGGCGATCGCATCGCCATTATGGAAGGCGGGCGCATTGTTCAGGCAGGCACGCCGCAGCAGATTTTCACAAATCCCGAAACCGAATATGTCTCTGATTTCGTTGCGCATATGAACCCTCTTGGTGTACTTTGTGCGCGCGATGTGATGGAACCCGCTGAGGGCACACCGCCCAGTTCAGTCGCTCCAGATGCCACGATCCAAGAGGTCATGACCGCAACACAGGGCCATGATGCGCCGGTTGGCGTCATGTTGGATGGTGCGTTGGTCGGGCAGATCACCCGCAATGGCATTCTGGCGAAACTATTGGACCCGCGTGGTTAAGCGATCAGTCGAGCTTTTGGTATTCCAGAACGTTGCCGCGCGGTAGGAACGTCAGCGTCATTTCTAAATCATCAACGCTTTCAATTGCATAGCAAGAACTCTCACCGCTGTTTTCTTCGCGCGCATAAAGGTAAGAACCGTCACCTTCAAAGCCGCCGCACCATTCCTGAACACTTAGATAATCAATCCCGGTGATTGCACCACCATAGGTATTTTCCCGCTCTGATCCCAAAATCGTGAACTGTGCGTTTGGGTCATCTTTCGCGTACCACTGGCCCTGCATTTTATCGAGCAATATGTCCGCCCCAGACCACGACCGCGAGACAACATCGCGCAGAACCAAATCCGCCGTGTGGTCATAAAACGCGACCAGATCGCCCTCAATTGTGACCGGTGCACCGATATCCAGAGACCGCAGTATGCTAAAAATATGGGCTGGGGTGCGCCCGTCATCTTCGACGAAAAGTTTGGTGCCATCCGAGTGAAAACTGCAAGTAATTGGCCCACCGCCACCCAGGCATTCCTGCAAAATTGCCGCATTTGTATAAGGCTCACCATATGTCCCCGGCTCGACAGAAATGCTTTCGGGTTCTGGTTCGGGTGTTGGAGTTGGGGTCGGCGTAGGAGTCGGTTCTGGATTCGGTGCAGGAAATCCGGCGTCTGTGATGGAAAAGGTAAAATGCGTAGCGGTTTTGCCGGTATCAATCTTGCTGAACATGGATTCTTCATAGCCGCGCGCTACGCAATCGCTATCTCCGACAATGGTAAATGCCTTGCCTACCGTGCAGAATGCGATGTTGTCGTCTTGAAACTCGCTTCCGGAAACCAACGCACGATAATAGTAATACCGGCTTTTCAAATCGTCGTTTATCGGTGTCGAGCAGTCGCCAGAAGCAATGTTCCACCATCCCTCTGAAACCCAATCGTCGCCATCTTTATAGCCAATCGCGACTGTCTGTGTGACCGACGTTTCATTGCAGATTTCCAATCCGGCCCAGCCCGCTGAGGGCGTCAGCATCATCAGGGCGACAATTGCAGTTGGTTCCAGATTTTTCATTCGTACTCTTTCCAAACACAAGTTGCGCCAGCCTAGCCAAACTATAGCCTTGCTTGCAAGCATTTGAATATGAACTCAGACTTTGGTTTCCGGGGTTGTCGGAGTAATGGCACGGCGATTGAGCATGGCTTCGCGCCAGGTAATAAACGTGACTGACCCAAGGATGACAGCGCCACCAATGACGACCCAAACGTCTACGGGCTCGCTAAACAGAGTTGCCCCCAGCGCCACGGCCCAGACCAATTGCAGGAACGTCACCGGTTGTGTCACCGTCATTGGTGCAGCTTTGAACGCCAGTGTCATGGTAAAATGCCCCAGCGTCGCGAAACAAGCGACAGCACCAAGAAGTGCGACTTCTGCAATAGTTGGCATGACCCAGACCACGGCAGCGAATGGGGCCAGCACCAAAGTGACCCAGATCGACAGCATCCCCACAACAACCAGCGGGTTAAGTTCATCCGCCAGCACTTTTGCCAACAAATACGACCCGGCAAAAAGGCCTCCATTGATCAGCATGGCCAGATGCCCGCCATTCAGTTCACGAAAGCCCGGGCGCAAGATGATCACCGCCCCGACAAGCGCAAAAACAACCGCTGCAATCCGCCGCGCGGCCAGCACTTCGCCCAGAAATACCACCGCTGCAAGGGTAACAAATACAGGTGAGAGGTAGCTCATTGCAGTAACTTCGGCCAAGGGAATTTGGGTCATTGCGTAAAACCACATCATGACACCAAAACCGTGCAGAATACCGCGCACCCCAAACAGCGTCATCTGCCGACGGGTCAAGCGTGCTGCCAATATATATTTCGCCAGCGGAAGCAGGAACAACAGCCCTAGCAAATAGCGCAGGAACGCAGCTTCGGCTGGTGGAATGCGCGGTCCCATATATTTGACAAGTGCGATAACGGCGACAAAACACAAACCAGTTACAAGCATCCAGAAAACACCCAGTGTGGTTTTGGAAGCTTTCGGCTTAGAGGGCGAAGCTAAGGTCATAATCGACTTCAATACCCAATTCAGGCTGTGCGCAACCCTTCACATGACAAGTAATTTGACAGCGATGGTCCACATGGTCGCACCAATGACCATATCCAGCACTTGCCAGGCCATCGGACGGACGAATACCGGGGCCAGTAATCGCGCTCCATACCCAAGGCTGAAGAAAAAGACAAAGCTTGCAGTGACGGCCCCTGCCCCGAACCAAAATCGGCTGTCATATTGTGCGGAAACCGACCCGACCAGCACCACCGTATCCAGATAAACATGCGGATTAAGCCATGTGAACGCCAACACGGTCGCCAGAGTTGCGATAAGCGAAGTCTGCTGACCGTTTGCCAAATCCAATGCTGCCCCGCCCTTCCAGGCGCTGTAAAAATTGATTGCGCCGTACCAGATCAAAAACGCAGCACCACCATAGCGCATGACCGGCTCAAACTGTGGAACCGCGGTTGCCAGGGCGCCAAACCCCGCTACACCCACCGCAATCAGAATGGCATCCGACACCGCGCATGTCAGGCAGACCCAGAACACATGTTCACGGCGCACTCCTTGTCGCAAAACAAAAGCATTCTGTGCGCCAATGGCCAAAATCAGACTAAAGCCAAGGGCGAATCCAGATATGAATGCAGGGCTCATGTATGTTCCTTCAGAGGGTTCTTGCGTTTGACTACGCCCATCCACGCATGTAATCTAATTAATTATCGTCACTGTGAATAAGCTGAGCTAATGCAGTTCAACCCTCATCATCTGGCCGCTCTGGCTTCTGTATTGCGCCGTGGCAGCTTTGAGTTTGCAGCGTCTGATCTGGCGGTCACGCCCTCTGCGATATCACAACGGATCAAAGCGCTTGAGGATCAAGTCGGCGCGGCCCTGATCCTGCGCGGAACGCCCTGTACCGGCACGGATGCTGGGCTGCGTCTGGCAAAACACGCCGAAGACATTGGCCTGCTTGAGGCTCAGCTAAGTCGTGATCTGGCACTGGAAGACACCCGCGGCGACGTGCGGCTGCGCATTGCGGTCAATGCAGACAGCCTTGCCACGTGGTTTGTGGCGGCGATGGCGGCAGTACCGGATGTTCTGTTTGATCTGGTGATCGACGATCAGGATCACAGCGCGGATTGGTTGCGACGTGGCGAAGTCAGCGCAGCGATTACATCTGGTGGCAAACCGGTCACTGGCTGTGACAGCATCGCGCTGGGGTCACTGCGTTATGTTGCGACGGCCAGCCCGGATTTCAAGCAACGTTGGTTTGGCGAGGGGGTAACGGCTGGCGCACTGGCCAAAGCACCCTGCTTGACCTTCAACGCCAAGGATGCGTTGCAACGTAACTGGATATTTGAACAGCTCGGTCAGCGAATTTCACCGCCTACGCACTTCTTGCCTTCGTCACAATCCTTCGTTGACGCCACCCGCGTCGGGCTGGGCTGGGGCATGAACCCCGAACATCTGGTCCGCGGCCCGTTGCGCAATGCCCGACTTGTGGCGCTGATCCCAAATGCGCCATTGGATGTGCCGCTGACATGGCAGGTCAGCCGCATTATGGCGCCGTCACTGGAACCAGTTACGCAGGCGGTGCAGAAAGCTGCGCAAAGGGTATTGATCGAGACCTAGAGGTTCGACAGGCTTGCCCAACAGGTAATCACTGCGTTAACCTTTGGGCAACATCGCTGCGACCTGCACCAAACTGATACTTCCTGGTTGTGCTACCGGAGGACATATCGATGGCAAAACCTGATGAACTCAAAACCACGATTGAAAATGCGGTAGGTAAAAAGGGGAAATTCAAAAGCATTGACGCTATCCCCGAAGGCACCAAAGCCAAAAAACTACCCAAACCGGTGATAATGGCGTTGGAAGAACAGTTTAAGGGCAAATTTAACAAGGTAAGGGTGCATATGGGGGGCAATGCTGCAGAGATGGCAAAGGATCTCAAGACACACGCATTTACTGTTGGGCAGGATATTTTCCTGCGCAAGCCAGCCGACTACGCAAACCACAAGTTGTTGGCGCATGAACTCACTCATGTGGTGCAGCAATCAAATGGCAAGATGCGGAAAGAAAAAGCTGGCAAAGCGGTGGTTTCTGGAAGAAAACCGAAATAGGCTCTTGGCGATAATCAACGTCTCCAAGAATACAGAAAAGGCCCACCATGTTTGCAAAAGACACACTAAAATATTCGGCAATCCCCTTGCCGGACCGCGCCGATCTGAATGACGCTGAAATGCGCAGCGCAGCATTGGCGTTTTTTGACATGATGCGAACGCGCCATTCAGTGCGCGATTACTCGCCCCGCCCGGTGGTACGCGACGTTATTGAATCCTGTATTCGCACCGCCGGTTCCGCGCCCTCCGGGGCGAACCACCAGCCTTGGCATTTTGTGGCAATTGCCAACCCGGCACTGAAACAGCAAATCCGAGATGAGGCCGAGATAGAAGAGCGCCGGTTTTATGCCGGTGGCGGGGGTGATGAATGGATCAAAGCACTAGAACCGATTGGTACCAACGCCGACAAACCACATCTGACCATAGCGCCCTGGTTGATTGTGGTTTTCGCCCAGCGCTGGGGCGAATTTGACGATGGCACGCGGTACAAAAATTACTACGTGCCCGAAAGCGTCAACATCGCCACAGGTTTTTTGCTGGCTGCGCTGCATCACGCCGGATTGGTGACACTTACTCATACGCCCAACCCGATGAAATTCTTGAATAAAGCACTGGGACGGCCCGGTTCTGAGAAACCAACAATGATCATTGCCGTGGGGCACCCGGCTGAGGATGCCCAAGTGCCGGGCGTGGCAAAAGTGAAAAAGCCGCTGGAAGACATTTCGACGTTTTTGGAATAGGTCAGAAGACAGATCGCACTAAATTGTTAAACTCGACTCAGGAACATGCCGCAGAATGCGACGCACCAGCATCATGTCTGGTTATTTGCAATAAATTTCAGCGTCGCCTGCGCTAGTTCCCTGCCCACGTCCTCTTGCAGGAAGTGGCCAGCATTTGGCAAAACGGTGTGATCCTGACCGGCCGCCCCCGGGATCAACCGTTGGAACACTTTATCGACGCCAGCCATGATTTTGTCGTCGGCACCGAAGGCCGTAAGAAACGGTATTTCCAATTTTCGCAGGACACTCCATGCGGCACGGTTGGGTTCGGATGCAGGATTGTCGGGTGTGTCAGGTACCAGCATCGGAAACTGACGTGCCCCTGCCTGAAAACTCGAATCCGGGAATGGGGCATTGTATGCCTCGATTTCGGCACCCGTGATTTTTGAGGTCGTCCCACCGAAAACTATCCTCCCAGCGTCAAAATCAGGGGTGGATTGCGAATACTCCCGCCATGAGCGAAACGCCGACCCCATTGGCTGGTCGCCGGTAGGAAGGGCAGTGTTGGCCACAACAACGCGGGCAAACCTCTCTGGCATACTCGCCACAAGGCGCAATCCTATCAAGCCACCCCAGTCCTGACAGATCAGAGTAATACCCATAAGATCAAGCTTTTCCAGCCACTCGGTCATCCAATCCACATGGCGTTGGTAGGTGTAATCAGTTCGTTCAGTCGGTTTATCAGAGCGGCCAAATCCAATCAGATCAGGAGCCACAACCCGCTGGCCTGCGGCTGCAAAGATCGGAATCATGTGACGGTAAAGATAACACCATGTCGGCTCTCCGTGCATGACCAATACGGGTGCCGCATTGCTTGGCCCCTCATCCAGATAGTGCATGCGCAAACTGCCACCCTCGGTGTCGTCCAAATTGACATAGTTTGGACTGAAGTCGAAATCGGGCAGGCTGGCAAAGCGTTCGTCAGGGGTGCGTAAATATTTCAAAGCGGGTTCTCTGGGTTGCGGCGATTGGCGTATTGAAAACCTTGTACTAAAAGACGTTAAGTGTCTAGTTTTGTTCAGATCTGTTGGATGGCCTCACAGCGCACGGAACGGTGCATCACTGTTCCTGTCACCTTATGAGACCTC
>PIVL01000573.1 GCA_003354145.1 Paracoccaceae bacterium | reverse complement strand
TTCATGAACGGGATCAGTATTACCCGACCGGTCATATCCTTTGCATCAAGGTTCGCGGCAAGCTCAACCAGCGCAAGCGGACCTTCGTATTCGTCACCATGGTTGGCCCCGGTGATCAGCACTGTCGGCCCGTCGCCGTTTTTGGCGACCGTTATGGGGATCATCAGGGACCCCCAAGCGCTGTCATCGCGGCTGTGAGGCAGTTGCAGATGGCCATGCTGGACACCGTTTGCGTCCAGATCAATGGTGCATGTGATTGACGAATTTTGCATGATTTAGGCCTTCACGGACAGCCCAGTAGGCGTGTTGCACAGGTTTTCCGCCCCGGTCCGGGTGATCAGAACTGGTTCGGTCATTTCAATGCCACCGTCATCCAGCCACAGCGCCGGCATAAAGTGGAACGTCATCCCCGGTTCAAGAACGGTTTTGTCGTCGCGGCGCAACGAATAGGTGCGCTCGCCCCAATCGGGTGGATAGGACAGACCGATGGAATAGCCGCAGCGATTGTCTTTCTCAAAGCCCAATCGGTTCAGCGTAGTGTTAAAGGCGTGCGCGATATCTTCGGCAAAATTGCCCGGTTTGGCCTGTTCCATCCCGGCAGCCACTGCTTCAAGAACGGCGTTTTCGGCCTCGCGGTATTTTTTCGGCGGCGCGCCCAGAAATAGTGTGCGTGATTGTGGAGCGTGATAGCGGCGATGCGCGCCAGCGATTTCGAAAAACGTGGCTTCGCCCGTTTTCAGTTCGCTGTCATCCCATGTCAGATGCGGCGCAGTTGCGTCCGCGCCCGATGGTGCCAGCGGCACAATGGACGGATAGTCGCCCCAATGACCATCTGCTCCGGAAATCGCGGCGTGATAGATCTCTGCAACAAGTTCGTTTTTCTTCAGGCCCGGGACCGCGCGTTCTACAATGGTTGCATGCATCTTCTCAACAATGCGCGCAGCGCGGCGCATATAGATGATTTCGGTCTCGCTTTTCACCGTACGCTGCCAGTTGACCAATCCATTGGCATTCACCCATTTGGCATCGGGCAATTCCTGCACTAGCGACAGATATGCCGCCGCGGTGAAATAGTAATTGTCCATCTCAAGGCCGATACGCGACCCGGCCCAGTTTTTTGCCTGTATCAGTTCGGACAAATCTTCCATCGGATGCTTGTCAGGGTTCTGTACAAAGCTGTCTTCGTATCCGAAAACATCATCTGCGCCCATGTAAACCGTGCGTTTGGCGCCCAAAGCATCCATCGCACGTCCCCACCAAAGTGGCGCGCCAGAGGGCCCAATAATCACCGCCTGATGCACGTAGAACGACCAGCCATCATAGCCCGTCAGCCAGGCCATGTTGGCGGGATCCGTAATTACCAAAGTGTCGACCCCAGCGGCATCCATTGCTGCGCGGGTCTTTGCAAGCCGCGTGTCATATTCCGCTATGGAAAAGGCCAGTTTTGGGAATGTCATTGCTCTGCCTTTTTGTGGGTGGGCGGGAAATCTACTTCACCGTTTTAGCAATTAGTCATGGGTAAATGATGTGAAATATGTATATATCTGCATCAAAGATGCAAAGATGAGTGACAAATGGGCAAATCACGCAAGCTGGACACGCTGGACCGGAAAATCCTTCATGAAATTCAGCTGAACAATCAACTTACTTCGGCGCAGCTTTC
>PIVL01000269.1 GCA_003354145.1 Paracoccaceae bacterium | reverse complement strand
CGCGTGCTACAAGTTTCCGCTGTCCACATCAGTTTGATTGAAGGACGCGACCAGTGATAGCCCCAGCCCGCTTGGTGTCTATCACGGTGCGGAACCTGGCGCCTCCAAGAAATTCTTGTCCTTAAAAATGGCTAGAGGACAAAATCGCTCAATATGCCGTCTGCAGGGCGGCATGCAAACTATAGATGCACTACCCAAAACGCCGCGAACGGCCAATTTCCACTTTTTAAAGGCACCAATGGTGCTGCGGTGCAGATTTCAGGAAGCAGCCGTTGGTACTTTGCCCAGCATCTTGAGGGCGGGATAGATCGCAGTGTGGGATATCACAGTCATTCGCATCGTTTTGATGTCTGGCGCGACGGTGAGTTCTGAACGAACCCGTTGGAACCTGTCCACCGGTCGTGGAATGCAGCCTCGGATGGCGATACCGCGTAGCAAAAGGATCCGAAGCCCTGTAAACAATTGGTGAAAAAACCGGAACATGAAAGTAACGTCATGATCAAAATGCTATTTGCCGTCGGCTTGGCTGGTGCGTTCTGGGCACTGCCAGTGGCCGCGCAAGCTAAAGTTGAAAGTTTTGGATCCGGCGAGTGTGTGATATTGGTTCACGGTCTTGGTCGGTCCGGTAACTCTATGATTATAGCTGAGGAGCTGCTTGAAGCTGCGAACTACCGCGTTGTGGTTGCCGAATATCCTTCAACCGAATTAGCGGTTCAGGAAACCTTGAACTATGTCTCTGACGCAGTAGATACCTGTGGCACTGACCGTGTCAATTTCGTTACGCACTCGATGGGCGGCATCGTCGTCAGGGCTTGGCTTGCCGTTCAGCGGCCAGATAATATGGGCCGTGTTGTGATGCTCGCCCCTCCTAATTCGGGTTCGCAGATTGCCAGTCAACTCGGAGATCTTTCGATCTATGGCAAGCTGACGGGACCCGCGGGACAAGAGCTTCGCACCGGCTCGGAAGGGATCGCGAACAAACTGGGGCCAGTGGATTTCGATCTTGGTGTCATTGCCGGAAACCGTACCATCAATCCACTATTTTCCGGCCTCATCGAAGGCCCGGATGACGGAACCGTATCAGTGGAAAGCACGCGCATCGACGGGATGGCCGATCACATCGTCTTGCCCGTAAGTCACACGTTCCTGATGAACAACCCGCTTGTACTTGTCCAGGTCGTGATGTTTCTCAGGACCGGTAGCTTTGATCACGCCCTGACCTACCGCGAGTTGATGCGACGGGTTTTGCGACGCTGAGGTGTTAATCCTGTACGCCGCGTTGGGCATCTCGGAGCGATTCCAACCTGTCTGGATAATCCAGAGGAATACTCCAATGCTTGTATCCAGATTCAGATAATCTGGGTTCCAACCCGCGTTCTGCGGGGTTCAAATGAAACAGCAGCGTTGCCAGAACATCGTTGCTGACCCAAGGATCATCATACCAGAAATTATGCGAACTGGCAGGGCTGCCCGGCAGAGTTTCGGGTGTTACATGAATGACCTCAAGTTCATGATCGCTGACCACCCTGAGTAATTGCTGCGCAGCCTCGGGATCGAGGTCTTGCAAGTCGGGACGCCCAGCGCGGGATGCGCGATTGATAGCGCCTGACAGGCGCAGGGCGCTGTCACCAAGGTTTGCGATGACACTCACGCGCCGAGCAAATCGCGAATACTTCCCGAGGTCGTTTACAAATTCCTGAAAATCCACGTCTGGAGCCGCGTGATAAACTTCGCCGATGCGGCCTGCGACATCGGGCTGTTCCTGAGCCAGCAAAGCAAGCGCTTCGCTGCCGATCGTGGCACCCGCGCTGTAGGTGAAGACGTCAATGTTGTCGGCTGACGTGTGATCCGCCAGAAATGCGATCAGCTCTGCGACCTGCGGTGCGCTGCCAATTGCGTTGCGAATATCGCGGGAATAACGCAGGAAATTCTCTGCTGTTGGCCATACGAACAGAACGACAACAGCATTACCAGCGGAATAGTGGCGAAGTTGTGAGGCCTGACCTGTGGCTCGCTCGACCGTGGTGTTGGCTCCGTGCAGATAGATCAAGATATCATTTGAACGGCTCTGTTCGAGCGCCTGGTTGATCTCGTTCAGCCATTTTTCTGCACCGCTGCCGTGCTTGGGCGTGGCGTTCGATTCCAGCGTCGCGTACTCATTCATCTTTTCCAGGTGAAGGTACGGTCGGTCGTCTTTGTCGGTTCTCGTGCTCCACTCAACAATCTGGTCAAGGGTTGATCCTTCCGCGCCGATCCTCACGGTCGCCTTGCCGATATGCAGGCTGTAGTCAGGTGCAACGGTATAAATCCGGTTTTTCTGCGGCCCAACTGGCAAACGGCTAGTCGTGTAAAAGACATCAATATCGCTCCCTACTTCGCGCGAAGAAACTGCTTCGACAACCGCAGTGCTCTGGCCCTGAAACATTAGCGGCGGTGGCATCAAATGCATTGGTGGGTGATGGAAGATGAAAAATGCCGTAACACCTGAGATGGCAAGCAAAATAAAGGACACGATCTTTCGAAACATGATTGTATCTCTCGCCCGACATGCTGCGTTTCTTATTTAAGAAGGCGCCGTTCGTTTAGTCCGTGATCAATCTGGACGGAGAAAATTCATTCGGCTCCGCCATTTACTGCGGATACTACGAGCAAATAGGCTGAAAACAACCCTGCTGACACGTAAGATTCGAAAGACGGGAATATGCGGATTGGCTATCGGTGTTGTTTTATCAGACAAAGTCGCGCAGGCTGAGGCAAAAGAGATTTGGAGTACTACAATATGGTTGGTCGTATGTTCTGGATATTAGTTGGTGTGCTGTCGATTGTCGGTGGCTTTTTCTGTCTACTCAACCCGATACCCGCAACATTGGCGGCAACATCGATAGCGGCTTGGGTATTATTGGCTGTTGGCATTCTTCAGGCGTTAGGCAGTTTCCGCCAAGAAGGGTTTGGATCAAAAATCTGGTCCTTGTTGTTAGGTGTCCTTGCAATATTTCTGGGCTATTCCATTTTTCAAAATCCGCTTGCAAGCGTCTTTGCCCTCACGACGGTCGTCGCCATCGCCCTATTGATTGGCGGCGGTGCCAAGATATTCTTGGCTTTTTCGGTCGATGATCGAAGCTTTTTCTGGGTGTTCCTGCTCGCCGGAGTGATCTCGATAGTCCTTTCTGTAATGATTTTGTCGAATTTCCCACGGTCTGCGGTGACTGTTCTGGGAATCTTGCTTGGCGTCGAGCTTTTGGCGAACGGAGCCTCGTTGCTGGCATTCGGGTTCAGTTCAGCGAAAAAAGAGACCGTCTAGCTGTTGACGGAAACTCTGACAGCAGCGCGGATTGAGATTTGCATGACCCAAACCGCGTCAAAGCTGGTTTCCAGTCGATAGCTAGTGTCCGATGATGTTGCCACAGCTCAACAATTTCGTCGCTAGGATCATTGATGATTTGCCATGCCGGTAGATTTTAATGCTACGGTGTTTTCAACAAACTTGTCAGGAGAAGATAATGAAGAGGATTGTTAACTATTTGATCGTCGGGATCGTTTCGGCGTTTCCTTTCGGTGGGGCCGAAGCTAGCGAAACAATTGAGCAGGTTATTAAGAACAGCCCATCAAAGATTGTCTGCGAGATTGCGGCGCGAGATGGTTCCACCAAGAGCTATGCGATCTTCCATTTGATGGGCTTCGACGACGAGGGCAATCTCCGGTATCGCGGAATTACCGCAAATCTGATGGAAATCCGGATGACCTCCGACGGAAAATTGCTTTCGGACAGAACGCCCTGTCTGTCGGATCCTGTAGCATTCCAATGACGTGCTCCCGAGCGAGCTGATGGAAGCGCGTTACTTTGTATTTCGCTACAGATCGCTTGAACCAATGCAAATTTGGGATGATGTGCTAACCGTTCAATATTTTGCAAAAGGACTGACCGGATGAAAAAGTGGATGGTGTTGACGACGCTCTCTGCGTCCATGTTCATCATTGTCATCGACACAACGGTCATGAACGTCTCGATCTCGGCGTTAATCGAAGACCTTGGAACAACGGTTGGCGGCATTCAGGCTGCAATCGCACTTTATGCACTGGTCATGGCAGCTTTCATGCTGATCGGCGGCAAACTGGCCGATGTGATCGGTAAGAAACGAACCTTCATGATTGGCGTCGGAGTTTTCGGCGTTGGCACGTTTATGGCCTCGGCCAGCCAATCCCTTGGGATGTTGATCTTGGGATGGTCTGTCGTCGAAGGTTTGGGATCGGCGCTGATGATGCCCAACATCCAAACGTTGTTGCGCAATAAATATGAGGGCTCTGATCGTGCTTTTGCCTATGGAATCATCAGTGCTGTGGCGGCCGTTGGCGCAGCAGTTGGCCCTATTGTCGGTGGTTATCTGACAACGTTCCACACATGGCGATGGGCGTTTCGGGGCGAAGTCGTGATTGTACTCGTCATACTGTATCTTTGTCGCCATATCGCCACGGACCGCGCGGAAGACCAAAAAGGTCAGTTTGATTTTGTTGGAGCATTTCTGTCCATTTCGGGATGGTCCGCAATTGTGCTCTCGGTTTTACTGGGTCAGACATTTGGTTTCTGGACAGCAAAGAAGGCCATGGTTATCGGCTCGTATTCGCTGCAGCCGCTTGGCCTTTCGGTCACACCTTTCCTGTTCTGCATCGGGCTGCTGCTGATTATTCTGCTGTTCAATTGGGTTGATAGGCAAAGCAGATCGGGGCGACCTGCATTGTTCAACCCAGCGATCTTTCGCATTGACGGGGTGATTGCGGGCCTTTCAGTTCGTTTCTTTCAAATGGCTGTCACAGCCTCATTTCTTTTCACTATGCCCCTGTTGTTCCAGTTATCCTTTGAGTTTACCGCAATGGAGACCGGAATGGCACTGATCCCATTCTCATTGGCCCTCTTGGTTGCGGCCATTCTCGGGGCGCGGCTGTCGTCTAGGTATTCCTCCAAGTTGCTTATCCAAATCGGGTTTGTTTTTGTCATTGGAGGGCTGATCCTGATTGTATTGACAATCAAACCTGGCGCGGACCCTTCGGAGTTATATAAGGGCATCCTTTTCGGCGCTGGCATCGGGCTGATCTCATCTCAAATTTTAAATCTGATCATGTCATCCGTTTCCGCAGATCAGACTGCCGAGGTGTCCGGACTAAACGGCACGTTTGAACAGTTGGGCAACGCATTGGGTGTTGCTCTTGTTGGAACAATGATGCTTGGCGGGCTTACATCGGGTCTGAGTGCTAGAATTGAGGCATACTCCGGAATTGAGCCCGCACAAAAGGGGCAGCTGATCGCTGGTATGGAAAGCAGCGTTAGCCTTGTGTCTGATACTCAAATGACGTTGGCGATGGCCAGACTAGAAGTTACAGAAGACGTTACTGCCGTTGTGCTACAAACCTACTCGGATGCGCGAACAGATGCGTTCGAGGTCGGCATGTGGTTTCTAATCTTCCTGTCTACGATCGGATTGCTTCAAACACGGCGGCTTCAGTCGAAACGACTTGTGACCTGAAACCACTCAGGGCAGCACCGGCTCAAATGGGCGACGCCAGCCAGCATTTCTCAGTCTTTTCGATTTCCGAGGTATTTTTTGAACATGAACATCGGAAGGATTACGCCCGCGAGCAATGCACCCAGCCAAACGATGAATGTCGCAAGAAGGAGATTTCGAACACCTCCTATTTCGAAACCAGCAAGAAAATAAGAAGTTGCCCAAAGCCCGGCAAAGGTCGTTACCAATGCAACGCCACCTGACAGCGCGGGCATGTTTTTGAGCGAGATTTTGGTGAGCAGCGGTGATATGAACACTTCGATCAGTGAAAACAAAGCAACCGTTGAAACAAAAGACGTAAAGTCAATTTTGAAACCGGGTAGTATGAGCATAGCCAAAAACAACCCCGCTGCATTTGCGATTAGGTAGAGGACGCCCGTCAAAAGTGTTCGTACCATTTTTCGCTCCTATTGTCGCGTTGTAGGTCGCTTGCCGCCGCTTGCAAACTCCCAGTTTTTAGGGGGAACCAAGAACCTTAGATTTTTGAGCTGAAAATTCTTCATCGGTAATGGCACCCTTTTCTTTCAGTGCGACCAGTTTCTCAATTTCATCGGCTGCGGAAACGTGCGCAACACTACGAACATACTCTCGCTGCGCGTTCTCAAACTCGCTCATGGCAGCCTGTCTTCGTTCGTGCATCTTGCCGCCCCGAATGAGCAGGTAGGAAAGAATACCAAGCCAGGGAATGACGATGACAAATAGAATCCACATCGCTTTGGCAAAGCCGCTAAGATCATCACTTCGGAAAACGTCAGAAACGATCCCGACCATTACCCAGATCCAAGCGACCATCAGGAAAATCCAGAAGATGGAAAAGAAAATGTCGAAAAAACCGATGCCGTCTGCCATGTTAAATCTCCTTATTGGGTATGAGTTTGCCGCGTTAAGCGAAGGTTATGAACTTGAGGAAATTTTGCAAACATTTTCACAGATTTAGCCTCCTATACCTCGCAAGCGTCTCAGCCAACATACTCAATAATTGCCAGAAATACAATTTAGTGCTTGAATGCCAACAGCAATAGAAGATGCCTCGTAATTTTAACGACACAGCGCATTGGAAGGTTTCCAACATGAAATTTCTCAGTTTCGCAATGATGGCCGCCACGGTGAATTTTTCTTCCGGATTGGCATTCGCACAGGAACATTTCGACCCGAAAGGCAGGCTTCCAACTGCGCAAACCCTCGAAGTTATGGAACAAGC
>PIVL01000012.1 GCA_003354145.1 Paracoccaceae bacterium | reverse complement strand
ACTCCACGTCCGCGGACCTCGGCCTCGGCCAATATGACCCGATGTGCCTGCTGAATGGCGTCGCGTAACGCATGCATCCTTGCTGTTGGGTCCAATCCGGTTGGGATCATCGCAATGGAATCTGCGACCAATCTGCTGGCATAGTCCCCTGCTTCGTGGCCACCCATACCATCTGAGACTACCCAAATGTCGTGATCCGGCAACGCCAGCACCGAGTCCTCGTTCACTTTGCGTTTTAGGCCGATATGGGTTTTGGCATTATAACGATAAAGATGCGCTGTGTTCATATCGGTTTCGCCTCGCTCCAGACCGATGCATTTAAGTCGAACAATCCAAGCGTGACCGGACCTTCCGGCAATCCGTCACACACCATCATACGCGGCACATCGTTGATGACGGCGCTCCATATGCTGGGAACGCGGGTCCGGCTGGAAAGAAGCCCCGCTGCCAGCTCCGGCAACAAGCCGCGACTATCAGGCTGGGTCAACACCAGCGTTGAGCCTGCAGCCCGGATCGGCGCGCTGCTGCGAAACTGAGGTGGCTGGATTGCGGCCAATTGTGCGGCTAGCCCATCACGCGTCATCGTGTCTTCAAGCGCATCTAACGCCACATCCTCAAGCCGGACAAACAAGGCCTCTTCGCTGAAATGATCAAGTTGGGCAGGACCGGGCGTCGGGAGCGTCGCCATCAAAGTCAACGGAAACCGCCGTCCGACGCGATCCACCGACGGCATTAGAACGCCCAGCATCTTTTGCGGCCCGGCAAGCCCCGCTGATAGGCTGAACCGCCAGATCGGCGCCGACATATAGGCCGCATCCCAACCCGCGCCCAGCGCCGTTTGCGCGCCCAGCATTGCCCGTTGGATCCATTCGTCCCAGACCTGCACAAAACCGGATGGTGCGTTCAGACGAAAGAAATCGCCAACCGCCGGAATCTTGCCAAATGCGCCAAAGCCCTCTGTCATTATAACGACTTTGGGCAGCTGAATTTGGCCAAAGCCGGAAGAGCAAAGGGGTTGATTACTGATCCCGATTGCAACTGGAACATCGCCAGACGCCCGCCAACCCGAAAAATCACCCGTTTACGATCAGACACATTGGTGCGACGTACTTCGGCAGCATCAAGCAAACGGAACCACGCCCACGGCCCATCACGCGACAGTACATTTTCGATGTTTTTCTTATCTGGCATAAGCGTCAATCGCGCCAGCCCGACTGATCCGGGCCATGTTACAGCGACCGGATTAGGCTGACCGCTGCGTTGTTTAAAGGCCACCTGCTGGCCATCAATATCCAGAACGACCGATTTGGCTTTGGGGTCAAGCGCCTCGGGGGTGATCTGAAACTGCACGGATGGCACTGGCCCGGCAGCAAAGAACGCATCGCGAATTTCAGCGGCATATTGCAACTGCTGCAGTACTGCTTGTGAAATTCCCAGATCAGCGTCATTGATCCGCTTCCATGTCCAGGGCCGCGTTCGGGTATCGACATATTTCGCCAGATTTTCATTAAAGAACGAGTCAACCAGACCTTGCGGCGCAAACAATTTGGCAAAGTCCTGCATCGCCACATCTGCCTTTGATTGCCTGTTGAACGGATACCGATCAGCCAAGGCCTGTTCACAGAACGGCAGAACGCTGGCCTGCCATCGCGCATTGATCGACGCCCGTGTGCCATCTGCCGTGATCCCTGATGATCCGGTTGTAATTTGCGCAGCCCAACGTTGCATGGGTCCGTCAATCCGGCTTGCGGCTTGTTGGAACTGCAAAATCGCGCCACCTTCGGCACCGGCCGTCACCCCGCTAAACGCGATCTTGTTCAGCTCTTGATACACTTGCGTCAAAATACCCATCAACAAATCAAGCTGCGAGGGCTGCCCCTCGGCCCGTTCAACAAATTGATGCAACCAGGCAAATCGTTCTTCAACATAGGCCCCCGGAAGTTTTGGTGCTTCACCGGAACCGGTGGTTGTTTTCATCAGCGCCTCTAACAATATCTGCCCCTGAATGGACAGGCCGGAACGCGCCTCTAACATCGCCACTGACGATGCCCCCGAATTCAGGCTTTCTGTATCCAGCACCGACCGATCCTCGGTCAGCCGCGTTTCATTAGAGATGGCTGTCAGAATATTCACAATCGGAGAGGTCGGCCCCGACAGGACATTTGTCACCTCTACCGCGTGTGACAACGATTCCATCGGGATAATGTCGATATCGCTTAATATCCCGTCATAGCGCGCGATATAGTCGTTGTAATAGAGATCCAACACATCCCGGCTTAGCGCCAGCAGCGCACCTTCGCTTTGCTCGGCTTCGCCGCGCGGACCCAATACCCAGCTTTCGCGCTGCACCCGTTCGGCCACACCAACTGCTTCGGGAAGGAAAACGTTGTTGAAACCATCATAGGTGAAAATACCCTCGACACCGTCATTCAGTGGCTTGCCGGACGAACGTACCAAGACTCGTTTAACCGCTGGGCCCGCCGCATCGGTGATGCGCCATTTCGGCAGGCTGGTAGATTTCGGGCTGTTGATGATACCGTTGTAAACACGCTGTGCCAAAGGCATTTCTGACAACAAAGTCTGCACCTGATCGACCAAAGGTCCGTTCAATGCCACCTCTTGCATCGGTTGCGCCAGCAATGCCTCCAGATGTTTGCCCAGGTCATCACGCAGTGGTTGACGCGCAACTCCGGCATAGGCCAGTGACCAGTCGATTGCCATCCATTCCTTGACCAACTCAGCGTTCATTGGCCCCTGTAAGCCAAGCATCAGATAGATGCGCAGCGCTTCATAAAGCAGATCGGGATTGTTCATATTGCCAGAGATCTGCTCTTCCAGACGCAGCAACAGGCGTGGCAAAAACCGCTGGTTCAGAGCAGCACGATAGGTTTGTGCAGCCTGCGTTCCAATTACCTCACCCTGATAAAGGCCCCATGTAACTTCGCGTGCCGGATCAGGATCGCCCGCCGCTGGATTACCCGGCAGATTGCGCAGATTGTTCAGTGCAGTCACCACGGGCGGCAAATCTGTGTCGCCCACCGGGCTGGGCGGTAAAGACGCGGCAGCAGCCTGGTATGACTGCACTTGACCTTCAGCGGTTTCAATCAGGTCCGAATTCTTAAGGAAACTATTCACCCACAATGAGCCAGTGGCAATCGCGATCAATACCGTTGCCGCAATTGCCAGCCGCTTGGTCCAACGATAGCGGCGTTCAACCTTGTCATCGGCAGACACCAAACCGGCCTCGTTGAAGATCACCGTTTCAAATAGTCTGGTCAAAAAGAATGAACGCCCGGTGCCCTGCCCGGAACCGATTGCCTGACGGCCAATGCCAAACGTCTGTG
Source organism: Paracoccaceae bacterium (assembly GCA_003354145.1). GTDB lineage: Bacteria > Pseudomonadota > Alphaproteobacteria > Rhodobacterales > Rhodobacteraceae > NORP181. The sequence continues at coordinate 26,466 of PIVL01000012.1, read as the reverse complement.
CCATGCCCAGCATCAACCGGTCAATTGGTGTGCCTTCCTGTGTGCCGGACGTGTAATATACACCACGCAGCATGTGGCGTTTTTCAAAGGCGTTGTCCTGAAACACCTCTGTCAGAAATTCGCGGGCAACCCGGCGCATCGACGCCACCTGAGCCGGGAAACCCGCGATCAGCGCACGGCGCTGATGATCGGTTTCGGTCTGCATCCGTTCCAGAAGCTGCGCATTCATCCGGCCCAGAAGATGGGCGAACTCATCATCAAACGCCGCCAACGGAGAGCTTTCACCCTTGGACGTATCCAGCGGCAAGGTGAATCCCCAGACCTGTTCGCGATCTTCTTTGCCCAGATTGTCGTAGAACTCTGAGAACCCGGCGATCAGATCGGCCTTGGTGAACAGCACATAAACCGGAAAGCGAACCCCCAGCTTTTCGCGCAATTCGTTCAAGCGACGACGCACAGCCTGTGCGTGGCTTTGCTGGGTGATTTCGTCCTGAAGAGACAAATCAGACAGGCTGATCGCAATCATCGCGCCGTTAATGGGCTGACGCTTGCGATATTTCTTGAGCAAACCAAGAAAGCCAAGCCACGCAGCGTTGTCTGCATCCGCATCGCTTTCCTGCGTTGTGTAGCGTCCGGCAGTATCGATCAGCACCGCATTGTTGGTGAACCACCAATCGCAATTGCGCGTCCCCCCGACGCCTCCAATAGCCGCCTTACCCAACTTGTCAGCCAACGGAAATTGCAGACCCGAATTGACGATAGCAGTCGTTTTGCCAGCCCCAGGCGGCCCAATCATAACGTACCATGGCAATTCGCTAAGATGACGTCGCCCGCTGCCGGATTTGCGCAGCTCGGCCATCGCAGTTTTCATCTTACCTTTAAGTTCGCCTATTTCAGACGAGATCTCGTCGCTGCCATCATCAACAGTCTCGACGATTTCTTCTGTCATTTCCTTGTTGCGTCGGCGGCGGCGCCAGAAAATGAACCCCATCAACATAAGGAACAAGACAGAGATCACTGAAATTGTGACGATGCGGCTGAAGACGGTACCAAACGGGCGCCATGTTTCGCTGCCGATCCAAGGGGCAAAATACCAGACACACAGCGACAAAAGCACTGCGACTAGCAACAGGATGAAATAGATGGATTTGAAGAGTGGGAAAATGTACCTGCGGATCATTCGTCATTCTCCTGCACAAACAGCACTTCGATCCGGCGATTTGTGGCACGCCCGCTTTTGGTGGCATTGTCAGCAATAGGTTCGTTATCGGCGCGACCTTCCGCACTTAAGCGTGACGGATCATCCAGCGCAGCGGCCATTCCGGCCATGACCGATTTAGCCCGCGCCAACGACAGATGCATATTGGACGGAAATTTCGAGGACCGGATCGGAACATTATCAGAGTGGCCTGCAATGATTACGGGTCCGGGTTTGTCGTTCAGGGCGCGCGCCACACGATCCACCGGATCTCGGAACTTTTTGGTCAGCGCGTCCGATCCAGAGCCGAACATACCGGACCCTTTGATGCGGATCACCATCGTGTTGCCCTTTTGAAAGACCTCGACAATGCCTTCGTCGATTTCCGGCTGCAAAAACGCCGCTACGACCTCAAGCTGGTCCGCTGTGGTCGGCGCGGGCGGTGGTGGTGGGGGCGGTGGGGCACGTCGTTGCAATTCCGGCGCAGGGCCGCTGTCGATCACAGAGAGCTGGCCAATCACATGCTCGGTCTCTCCAGACAACGCATAAGACAATCCAAGGAATTCGACAGCCAACAACGCCACCGTTACACCAACTGCGATCCAGATCACCCGCCATGCTGACAAGATCTTGAACGGTTTCAGAAGGCCTTCCCAATGGGGTGACAAATCACGTTCGACCGGACCGCGCTGGTTGCGTATGATCCGGGCCAGGGCTGCGCGAATTTGGGTGTGTTTTTCCAAACCACCTTGCTCAATCCTTAACCGCCCCTCAAACCCAAGCGACATACACATGTACAGGAACTCAAGCATGTCGATATTGTTGCCGGGTTCCTTTTCCAGACGCGCCAGTAGATCATAAAACCGGTCACCGCCCACAGTTTCACGATGGAACGTGCCCACCATCGACTGCAAACCCCAACTTGATTGCCCGCCCCAGGGCGTGTTTAGCACCACGTCATCCAACGTCGCACATAACGCATAGCGGGCCACTTTTGTGTCCTGCGCCGAAATCCCAGCCTGCAATGCACGGTTTTCAAAAGCGCGCACTTCGGCGACCACACTTTGGCGCAGCTTGTCCGGGTCCATATGTTGGGCCCGATTGCGAATGCGGCTGATCAGCGAAAACAGCGTGCTTGCACAGGCAGTCAGCAGGTTCATGCCAGTGATCGACATTTCCTCGGCGGGTGCAGAAGCGCGCGGCGCCTTCGTCGGAGCCGCCGATTGCGGCACACCAAACGTATCGGTAGTGGTCGGTTCCTGCTCTGCCTCCGGTTCGGGCGTCGCCGGGGTCGCTGCTGGGGTAGTCGCCTGCGTACGCCGACCGCCCGGATTGGGACGGATCACCGTCTTGTCGGTGTCATCAGGTTCTGCAAACGGGTCGTTATCGGCCATGTTTTACCCCAAAAATTAACTATTCCGAATTGCCCAAAGCTCCATCTTCAGACCCGGATACTGGCCAGACACATGCACTGAAATGCCGCCAGAAGTCGTCATTTTGCCCCAATAGGGACTGTCTGGTTCCAACTCAAAGTAAACCACTCCGGCATGATATGGGATCTGGCGTGGCGCAACGGGCAACGGCCGCAACGTGATCCCCGGCAAGGCCGAATTGACAAGCTGTCGGATTTCCTCGACCGGGCCGATTTTGGCCTGTCCTGCAAAATGGCGACGCACGTCTTCGGCTGGAATGTCGGCATTTACAGCCAAAACGAATCCGGCAGTTCCCAGCAGTTTACGATCCGCAATCACACCAACGCTGATGCCGTATTTGCGTTCTTCCAGAGGAATTGGAATTGCATTCTGTTCCAGAACCGAACTGAGATATTGCCGTAGGACCCGGATCACCGGTGCAAAGCTACCGGTCAGGTCGTCATGGCGATAGGGCGGGAATTCGGGTGGTTGCTTGTCCGCCGACATGAACACCGACAATTCACCGGCCAAGCCAACGCTGGTGCGGAACAGGTCTTCGGGGTGCAGGTTTTCAATTGTGGTCATGTGTCGGACAATCGGAATCATTCGGTTCACCACCGCCAAAAGCAGAAAGTCCGAGACTTCTGCAACACCACTGGCGCCGCTGCCTTCGGACAGACGCCCTGCCAGGGCGGTCATTCGGTGCGACAGCAATCCTTCGAGTTCGCGCACAAACCCATCAAGCGGCTGAGCCGCGCGAATATCGGTGCAACTGGAAATGAACGCCCCGTCCAGTACAATTTCCTTGTCAGCGCGCACTTCGATGATACGCGCCACCGGAATTGCCAAACGGTCCGACAGGTCATCCACGGCAAGCGCGAACTGCAGCCGCATCTTTCCAACACCCAGAAGAGCCGGCTTTTTATCGGTTCCCATTGTGTCGGTGACTTCTTGCTCGGCTGGGCGCAGACGGCTAGCGGACATTTCAGCGCCAGTCAGATCAACTTCGGTCGCTCCCTGACGTCGCTGGGGCACCGTCAGATAAACTACGCAATCCTTGATCGTATCCGGCACCTCAAGTGCTGGCGGATGATCGTCCGCCAATGGCACCCGAAATACGGTGCCGTCTTGCGTTAGCCCTGCGCAAGATTTCAATGCAAATTGACCAACCTTGAGCACATCAGTGTCGATTTCAAGCGCGCTGACGCCCCAGCCATAGGGCCGTATCCGCCGGGCCAAGCCGGTGACCAACGCCTCGGTATGGCGGTCGGATTGTTGGAAATGGTGCGGCTGCAAAAACAGCCCCTCCGTCCAAAGCACCTTACTGTCCCAGGACACGCGTCTCTCCCTTTTTATCTCGGCTGTCGATTACGCGACCTCCGCCTATTTCAATCGATCAAGCTGTTCTTTGTAAGCCCGTGCAAATTCACGGCTGAACAAATCATGAAAATCGTTCTCTGCCTGATCAGAAATTTCAGCATATAGTTTTTCGTACACTTCCCAATACCGCGCCTTCTTTCCGCGCAGCAATGTCCCAAACCCACTACTGGTCTCAATCGTATCGGCAAGAACTTCGGGGTCCAGCTTGGCCAATATCCCCTTAAGCGCGGCCTCCATCCCGGTGACCATCGCAACCTCATGGGCTTTGACATCGTTCAAAGCCTCTTCGGTTGCAGTCTCGGGGCTTTGGTAACCCTTGGTGGCGGGGCGCAACATTGCCTCGATAGCCTGTTCCGGGCTGATCGAGAATTTCAATGGGTTGTTGCCGCCGGCATTTATCATCGTCTGTTCTATGCGGAATTCGCTTTTGATTGACGTGCGTGTCATCAAAATTTCGCGCAAGCCAGTCACCAGCGCTTTGGTTACCCGGCCCATGCGGGCCATTGTGTTAACCAGATCTTCGTCACTAACTACAACCTCATTCGCGCCAAATGCCTTAAGGAACGCGCGTGCTGCGTCGCTGTCGGCTGCGGGCGCGGCTGCCATCTCGGGCGTCGGGTCAGGGACAGGTGGGCTGGCCACCGTGGGTTCGGGCTTTGTCACTGCGGCCGCCGCAGGAAAAGGATCGTCGGCTACAGGTTTAGGAACGGGAACAACCGTGGCAGGTTGCAATTCAGGCTTATTTGTAGACCCACCCAGCATATCATCATCCCAATCATCCGGGATCAAATTTGAGGTAGTTGCCTGCGGCACAAACGCGTCCTGCGCGCTGGGATTGTGCATTGGCATGCTGGCACCATCCCCTTCACCACCATCGTGCGGCTCTTGAAAAAACGGGTCTTCTTCTTCGCCCAGTGGCGGTAGCAGATCGTCTATTGGATCAACCGGGTTCAGCTGCGACGGTCCGGTTGGGCCATCTTCGCCACCCAACAGATCATCCAGAAAATCGCCACCGGGTCCAGCGTCATCCAGCAAAGCCAGTGGATCCGGAGCATTTTCCGCGCTGCCATGCGACACAGATTCCTGCGCCACCGGGGCTGCAATCAAATCACCGATATCAGCGAGATCACCACCGATTTCCACAACCAGCTCAAACGAGCCCACCGACAACACATCACCATTGTTCAGTGGCGTCGCGATCTTGCCCAGCGGTATTTTTGAGTAATTCAGGAAAGTCCCGTTGGTCGACAGGTCAACAATCACCACATTGCCATTGTGATCCTCGATCACAAAATGGTTCTTGGAAAGCATCTTATCCGGATCAGGCAGCACCATGTCATTGGCCGGGCCGCGCCCGACTGTCAGACTGCCGCCCTGCATTTGCACTGGTTGTGCGCTGCCTGGCATCGCCCCCGATGACTGAAATTTAAGCGTGACAGCCATGCCTGAAATCAGCCTCCAACAAGAACAGTGACGCAGCCCAAGGTGATCGGTCCACCACAGGCGCAATTGTCCAAAACCCGTGCAGCGGGCATACTGCCAATCAGCACGGTTGCAGAACCTTTGATGATCGGATGTGGCGGAGCCGACATCGTCATATCACCAAGACGGGCCGCTGGCATGGCTCCGACCAGCACTGTCGGCAAGCACGGAGGTGCAATCGGCAATGGGACCGGCAGTACCGGTGGTGGCGGAATCGATGGCAGCGTACAGGCGTGCAAATCGGACACTCGGGCCTGTGGAAATCCCATGTCTTGAAACTCCCTTATGTTTCGACCAGGTTGATCTGACCGTTGCCACCGCGCGCTATATTTATCGCCCGGTCAATCAACAACTGGCCATGTTCTTCAAACTTATCAGAAAGTTCCCCCAACGCTACCATATTCATAGCAAAAGCCGCCGCTTCTGCAGCACCTGCCGGAGCCGGATATTGTGCCAGATCACCCGGACCAAGCGTGCCGTCCGCATAAAGCACCGCAATTGCGCAATTCACCGTGTCATCATCAACATAGGCATGATCCAACGAATCGCGTGCCGCATCGCGGTTTTCGTCCGAAGGATTGAACACCCAGTCCTCAGACTTTGTAAGTGACAGCGGGTCTTTTTCAGATTTCGGGCCAACATAATCGCGCGCAGCCATACACGCCCACCAAACCCGTTCACGAGGAGGCAATACGACGGCCAACAACAACAATAAATCAATCAATGCGCCTTTGGCATCAAGCTCTGCCAATACAACTTCAACCAATGCAGTCGGCGGGGCCTCGATCGGAGTTTTTAGCAGGATATTGGCCTGTGACAGCATTTTTGCCGCTGGTTCGGCGGGTATCTTGACGAGATCTTTGAAACGTTCGCTCATGTCAGCACCTAATTAATCATCGTCACGCCGCCCTTGAGGGTCAACATCGCGTCGCCTTTGACGGTTGACGTGGGGCTTTTCATTTCGGCCTTTGCTGTGCCTGTGATCGTGACTCCAGCTTGGTCGATTTTGATCGAACTGCCCCCCACCTTGAGCAATATTTCCTGCATCGCCTCCATCTCGATTTTACCCGACGAGACTTTTACAGTCATGTTACCTTGCTTGACTGTGGTGGCGTAGTTTCCAGTGATAGTCTGGGTCTTATCGGTTTTGATCTCAATTTCCTGGCTGCCTGTCTCAATAGTGAAAAAGTGATCGCCCTTTTGAATTGTTTCAGTGACGTTTTGTTTAACCACTTGGCTTAGGCTGCCGTCGCCGTCGTGTTTGCCTTCATTTATTTCATCAAGACCGATGGTCACCACCGATTTGTTCTTGATCAGCATCTGGTGATCTTTTTGCGCCTGAATGCGCATCAGTTCCGAGCCTTTCTTGTCCTCGAACATCAATTCATTATAGCCGCCTCCGCCCTTGGTTGAATTGGTTTTGACACCTGATTGCGTCTTGTTTTCGGGCAATACATATGGCGGCATCGTATCTTTATTATACATCATACCTGTACAGATCGGTCGGTCTGGGTCGCCTTCTTCAAACTGGATGACCACCTCTTGGCCCATACGCGGCAAAGCAATGGCTCCCCATCCTTTGCCAGACCACGGTGTCGCCACCCGAATCCAACAAGACGATTTATCATTCTTTTTGCCCTCGCGGTCCCAATGGAACTGAACCTTGATTCGTCCGTGTTCATCAGTAGTGATCTCCTCACCCTTTTCACCGACAACTGTTGCCGTGTGCAGGCCGGGAATTTCTGGCCAGGGCGTGATCAGAGGGGCGCGAAACTGTTCTTTTTTCGGTATTACTCCAAAGGTGCAGGCATAGGCGTCAGTTTCCATATCTTCGGGGATTTCCACGTTCTGTACATCCAGATCATGGCGCATATCAGCTTCGGTGAAATCTGTGCTGACTTGAAAATAGTGTGTTGCATCGGTGACTAGATATTCGATATTGTTTTTCTTTTCGGGGTGATCCTTAAGCGTAAAAGTATACCCTGTGCCCAGCGTTCGCACGCTGCCTGCCCCGCGCCAGCGTTGATAGCACACCGCTTCGGCCTCCATGCGGACCTTCGCCCGTTTTGTGCCAAGGCCCGTGTCTTTACGATAGTGTCCGGGAGGGTCGTAGACCTCATATTCTGTGTGCTTATGCGTGCCTTTCTCTATCGGAACAGGCGTTTTCAAATCTGCTGTTGGAGCCAGAAAATCAAAGTCATTCAGTGTGACTTTGCCGCGTGTCAAAATCTCTTCAGAGGCCCATTCGGCAATATGGTCCTCACGGAGGCGGTCATTTCTGTCGCGCGCATGGTACTCCAGAGTTGAGTTTTCGTGCACTGGTGAGTGGCCGCTGACACCATCACACAGCTTCAGTTTCTCAACAGCGTTTTTATTCATATCATTGTCAAAATAGTAGTAAATCCCTTCTTCTTCCATCAATCGGCAGATGAAATCGAAATCGCTCTCACGATACTGGACACAATAGGTACGTTTTTTTGGGGTTTCGGTCAGATGCTCGGAAAAATCAGTAAATCCGGTCTCTGAAAAAATCTGCTTGATTATGTCCAGGGCCGACTTCTCTTGAAAAATCCGACAATCCTGCGTTCGTGTCAGCATCCAAAACCAAGGCCGCACTTCGGCGACATAGTGGCCATATCCGTCTCGCATGCCAAGATATTCGACCGACACAACCGTACCTGAAAATTTGCGTTCGGTCTCATTAGCTGTCTCAATATGCACGCTCATCGCGCGGCCAACTATTTCTTCCAGTTTCACAGCCGTGTTCTTGGACTGAAATTCTATTGTCGTCTCGGTCAACGTGCTTAGCTTTTCGCGCACAATGGCCCGCTTTAGCAACATGTCCTTGGCCGGATATGTTCCCGACATCCAGACCATTGCATTTGTATGTGATTTACTCTCTGCCATAATAGGTCCTTTCAGCAAGGATCGCACAATGCGTTTGGCTAATGCTTAAAATAATATGTGACACTACAAATCCTTCAACAGCGCAGCAAGGTCAGCATCAAGATCGTCATCTTCGTCGTCTTCGTCGTCTGTATCATCCGCAAAACTTGCCAACAAATCATCAAGATCAATATCGTCATCGTCGTCACTTGCGTCATCAATCTCTCCAATGTCGGTATCAACCTCACTGGTGTCTTCATCTTCCACCAAGGGTGTTGGCTTAGGTTGTGATGGCGATGGGTCCGGCGAAGCCTCGTCGCTCCACGGCCCCTGTATTTCACCACCTCCAAGTGACTGAAATGAAGTTAGACGCACATCGTCTCGGCCTTTGATCGACACCACTGACATATACCCGCGAACGGTCGCTTTTTCCACCTTGTCCAGCGTTAGATTGCGTTCCGTACAAGGCAGAGCCACCTGATCGCCGTAGCTGTCGGTGACAAAATGATAAGGTATATCCCCCAATGACATGATCGAACCCAGATTCATGCTGGCGCCGTTTTCGCGGAAAGACCTGGCCAACAGGATCGCTACAAGAACCACCGGATTGGCCCAGAGCATTCCTCCCAAACCTTCGGCCATTGTGAATTCTTCAAAGGTAAACTCATAGATCGGCTCGGATTTCGCCCCGTAAGGACGGCGCAGCAGGAAACGGGGTGACACGACCCCAAGATGTCTGGCTTCTGGCATTTCACGCAACGTGTCCCAGGCGCTAGCGACAAGCGGATGCCGGTCCTGTTTTTCAACATCCAGAAAAGTGGGGCTGATTGCCGTAAAAAACGGTGCATCCACATGTGCTGCCACCCGCGCAATCCGCCCAAGAATTTCCGCGTGTGGCGGTGTTTCCTCAAATGTATAAAGTCCGATTAGCGCTGAATATCCGCCGCGCCCGTTTTCGTCGTCCAGAAGACTTTCGGTCAGCAAACGCGCAATTCCCGACGTTGCCAAATCATCCGCCACCGCCAAATCTGCGGCAATCTCTTCGGCAGAAATGTCATATAACATTACATCCAGCGTATCGTCAGTTTCAATCGAGCGGGCAATCAAATCAAGCGAGCGCCACTGGGCCTCGACCGACTGAAATTCCGGATGATGCAATATCAATCGCATCGCGGCTGACAGCGCCTCGTCTACCGCACTTTGCATAGCCACCGCGTCGGCATCCGGCACCGCACGAATATGTGGCCCAACAACCCGGGCCAATAGATCCGCAATCGGAGAGGGCCGAGCCAACGTCGCCGTAGTATCTCCGATCAGTTTCTGAAAGTCGCTGAGCCTAAGATCGGCCGGCACCGCATTGCCCGACGATGTTGCCCGTTGAGGTGCCACAGCAGCGCCATGTTTTTCGCCCCACGCCCGCAAAGTCCGCGTCGCATGCTCGGCAGTAGCACCGCTTGCCAACTGTGCGCGCAGTCCCACTAATTCGCTAAACAACTCGACGTTTTCATAGAGTTCATCCGGATGCAAATCATCCAGCTCACCCAATTTCACTGCAACCCCGGCACCGTCTTTCCCAATGGGTAGCACCAATTCTGTGGCAAAGCCTTCGATCACGTCTTCAACCGTATCCGGATCCAACAAAATTGGCCTACGATCCGCCAACGCATCGCCGATTTCCAGCACTCCACGCGCAGCCCGTCCCGAGAAATCACCAAATATCGCCAACCGGAACCGTTTACGGTTCAATTTTTCAGGCTCTGGGCGATCTGCGTTCAACTGACCATAGGCAAATTCTGACTCTTTCATCGGCTCGTTACTCCCTTTTGGGGTTTGTGCTGCGAATATCCGATCATCGGGCCTCCTTCAGCGCCGCAACTTCGATGCGCAACGCCTTAAGTTCGTCGTGCAAAGCCAGCACATGTTCATCAACGATATCCGTTTCGGTCTTGACCAGATCTCGTAGTTTTTCAAATTCAGCTTCTGACTCGTCCTCAACTGCGGATTGCATGGTGTTGACCAACAGTCCGATGAACAGATTCAGTACCGAGAACGCCGTGATGACAATGAACGGAACAAAGAAAACCCAGGCGCTGGGGTACTCAACCATAACCGGACGTACGATGCCCATTGACCAGCTTTCCAGCGTCATGATCTGGAACAATGAATACATTGATCGGCCCAATGTTCCGAACCATTCATCAAAGGCTGGACCATACATCAACGTCGCCATAACGGCGAATACGTAATACACAATCGACAGCATTACGATGACCGCCCCCATGCCCGGCAATGCATCTAGCAAAGCCTGCACGACAGCCCGCATCTGCGGCACCACTGACAGCAGTCGCATCGCCCGGACCACCCGCAAGCCACGCAAGGCTGACAACCCTTCGCGATTTGGAAGCAGGCCAATACTTACCACAAGAAGGTCAAAAATATTCCAGGCGTTTCTAAAAAAGCTCAGCCGGTATGCAAAGAACTTCAGGCTTAGTTCAAAGACAAATATTGCCAAAACAAAATTGTCTATAACCGACAGAACATCACCCGTCTCGGCCATGATGGTTGGTGATGTACTCATTCCCAGCGTTATCGCATTGAAAATGATGACTCCCAGAATCGAGTGGGTGAATGCCGGTTTCTCGACCAGCATCCGCACTTTATCCTGCAATGAGGCGGACTCTGAAGTTGTCTGCACCCATAAAACTCCTTTTTTTTGGTGATCGCTATGGGCCAACCTGGCTCATAGCTGCCTTTGTTCCGAATAGACTAAGCCACGTCAAAGACGGTACCGTCCAGCGCTTTGCTGGTGATTTTGTCATAAGCATAGCCACCAACTGCACCGCCGACACCCATACCCAAATCTTTGGCGCTTGTAGCAATTGAATTGCCATCAATCGGTGACAACGCAAGTGCTGCAAATTTCAGGCCTTCACGAAAAACCTTGAGCCCTTTTGGATCCTTTAACGTCAGCTTTTTCACGCGTGCCACGAGATCTTTGACCGATTTGGCCCAATTCCTGGCTTCTCCATACATGAACTGAATTTTGTCGATTGCAGCCTGCACCTTGGCATAATTGTCGGCCAAGGCAGTATCCAATGCTTTACTGATCATGACCAACTGGCCTTTTTTGTCTTTGATCGGATGCTTTTTAAGCTTGCTGCTGACTTCTTTCAGAAATTCGGCCTTCATCTTGTCCTGCAGCTTAAGGATTTTGTTCAGGGTTTTGGACAAGTCATGAATCTTGACCACCATCTGGGCGTATTTCGCTTTGAGCGTGTCGGCCGCGTCCTCGCAGGTTTTGACCGATGGCTGCGATATTCCGAGAAATTCCTGAAATACAGCGGCACTGACTTCGTTGGCAACGTTCAGGGCCGGTTTGGAAGCGGCCTTTTCCACCACCGCAAGGTTTTTAACCAAAATCACCTTAGATTGATTGATGTTAATCGCTAGCTTGCCGACATCCTGGGCCAGTGAGACTCCGGATTTTATAAGACCGATAATGCCTATCGCGGCCCCCGCGCCGCCAGAAAACGGCGAGGTCGCCATCGCAGTGATACTGACGATCAGGCCCGCAATGGTACCCGCAATAGACACGCCAATCTTGATCTTGAACTTCCTCCATTCCTTGCGCTTGCCCTGCAAATTCTTCCAGGCCGTCTGTACGCCAATTTCCGCGGCCTTTTCGGCCACTTTGATGTCATTCTTGATTGCGTTATTCAGCCCGGCAAGCTGCTTTTTCATATCCTTATCGGACGCGCCCTTGTTGACCATTTGCACGAACAACTTGTCGAACACTTCGCATTTTTGCTGAATCGTCGCCTTGGTCTGATCCAGTATTTCGCTGGCCTGTGCCTGAAACTCCTGCTGCAACAGCGGGTCTTTTGAGGCTTCTTTTTCGATCTTTTTATCTAATTCAACAACCACCTTAAAAGACAGGTGTGGCGGATCAACCATCTGCAAAGAAGACGATTTGATGTCCACTTTCTTCATATCCATAACGACGTATTTAGCCATTGGTAATCTCCTAGTTGCGTCCTGATAGCGCGGACCGGCTTTTATTCAAAACTATAGCTGAATTCACCGTCAGCCACATCGATAACAACTTTGGTAACCTCTTTGCCTTGCATCATTCGCTTCAGAAATTCCGCTGAAATGTCGGGCAGCATGGTGTTGGTGACAATCGCGTCAATCATCCTCCCACCACTCTCAAGCTCTTGACAACGCTCGACAATCTTGTCGACCACTGCATCGGTGTATTCAAAAGGCACACCATGCGATTCCATGACGCGTTTTTTGATCCGATTCAGTTGCAGCACGGTGATCTTGCCGATCATTTCCGGGCTTAGCGGATAATACGGGATCGTCACTAACCGACCGAGTAGCGCTGCCGGGAAAATTTTCAGCAACGGATCGCGCAGTGCTTTGGCGATGCCTTCGGGCTCTGGCAGAAGGTCAGGATCGCTGCACAAATCCATAATCATGTCCGATCCGGCATTCGACGTCAGCAGAATCAGGGTGTTTTTGAAATCAATCACCCGGCCTTCGCCATCCTCCATCACGCCCTTGTCAAACACCTGAAAGAAAACCTCGTGCACATCCGGGTGAGCCTTTTCCACCTCATCCAAAAGCACCACCGAATAGGGTTTTCGCCGCACCGCCTCGGTCAGCACGCCACCTTCGCCGTATCCGACATAACCGGGGGGGGCACCTTTCAGGGAGCTAACGGTATGCGCCTCTTGGTATTCTGACATGTTGATCGTGATGACATTCTGTTCACCTCCATAAAGTACCTCGGCCAGGGCCAATGCGGTTTCGGTTTTCCCGACACCGCTGGTGCCTGCCAACAGGAACACGCCAATGGGTTTCGATGGGTTATCCAGACCAGCCCGGCTGGTCTGGATGCGTTTGGCGATCATCTGCATCGCATGATCCTGACCGATGACACGCTTGGCCAGATGTTCCTCAAGGTTCAGTATGGTTTCGATCTCGTCGCTCATCATGCGACCAACCGGAATGCCCGTCCAATCGCCAACCACTGACGCGATCGCCTGATGATCCACAATCGGCAGGATCAGCGGGCTTTCGCCCTGAAGCTCGGCCAGCTCGTCATTCTTGGCCTTCAATTCTGCAATCAGTACTGAGCGTTCTTCCTCGGACAGTGGGCTGGCCACGGCCTCGGCCTCGACAAGCGGCTCATCCACCGGGGCGCCTCCCTCGCGCAGTTTGGCACGCAACTCGAGAATGGACTCAACCACCGCTTTTTCGGCCTCCCAGCGCTCAGTCAGACCGGCAAGGCGATCCTCTTCTTCGGTTATCGCGGTTGTCGCGGTCTCGCGCCGATCACCGACGTCATAACCTGCGGTTTCATCCCGACCTATTATCTCAAGCTCGGTGCTCAGCGACTCTATCCGGCGACGGCAGTCGTCAACCTCAGCTGGCACCGCGTGCTGAGATACCGCAACACGGGCGCAGGCAGTATCCAATAGGCTGACCGATTTGTCCGGCAATTGTCGTGCCGGGATATAGCGGGCAGACAGGGATACGGCCGCCTCGATACCTTCGTCAAGCACCTGAACCTTATGGTGATTTTCCAGCATCGTTGCGATGCCACGCATCATCAAGATGGCCTTGGGAACGCCGGGTTCAGCCACCTGAACCACCTGGAACCGACGTGCCAGGGCCGGGTCTTTTTCGATGTATTTCTTGTATTCCGCCCAGGTCGTCGCGCCAACCGTGCGCAACGTGCCGCGCGCAAGCGCCGGTTTCAGCAGATTGGCGGCATCACCTGTCCCGGCGGCCCCTCCGGCCCCGATTAGCGTATGGGTTTCGTCGATAAACAATATGATCGGCTCGGCGCTGGCCTGCACTTCTTCGATCACCGATTTCAGCCGGTTTTCAAATTCGCCTTTCATTGACGCGCCCGCCTGCAGCAGGCCAACGTCCAGCATCAACAGGCGCACGTCTTTCATCGAAGGCGGTACGTCACCGCGGGCGATGCGCAGTGCAAAGCCTTCGACAACAGCTGTTTTACCAACGCCCGCCTCGCCTGTCAGGATCGGGTTGTTCTGGCGGCGGCGCATCAACACGTCGATGACTTGGCGAATTTCTTCATCACGGCCAACAATCGGATCAATCTCGCCGTTACGGGCCTGTTCAGTCATATCGGTGCAAAACTGCGCCAATGCCTCTTCTTTTCCCATTTGTGCGGGTGCAATGGCATCCGACGACTCGCCCGGAGCCGCCCCGGTATGTGATCCATCCTGCGGCACCAAACTCTCTTCAGGAGAGCCATCCGTGACCTCATTAAAATTGTCTGCCAGATCATCGGCCCCGACGCTGGCAAGTTCCGGCGACATCGTAGCCAGGATATTGCGCAAAGCCGGTGTTTTCAGCATCCCCAGATACAGGTGCCCGGTGCGAACTTGATTGGAACTATACAGCAGTGATCCCCAGACCCAGCCGCGCTCCATCGCGTCCATCAGGTGATCTGAAAGATCAGAAATTGTGCTGGCCCCGCGTGGCAACATATCCAGCGCCCGGGTCATTTCCGAGGCAATTTTGCCGGGGTCTAGATTGTAATGCTGCACGATGCGATGAATATCGCTGTCCTGAACATTCATGATCTGGTGCATCCAATGCACTACTTCGACGTACGGGTTGCCCCGCATCTTGCAGAACACAGTCGCACTTTCGACGGCCTGATACCCCAACTTGTTCAGCTTTCCAAACAACGCAATCCTGCTGATCTCGCTCATCGCTTATCCTTCCCTGTTAACTTGTCGCCGCGCCGGGGTAGAGATACAGATCTCCAGCATCCTCGCGGCTTTTGTCACTATCCATCCGGGTTCCGGTCCAGCTGGTATGACCCAGCCGCGTCGTCCCGCCTAAACTAGCACGCGGGACTTCGTCGCCTGCCAAAATCAAATTCACATCCCAATCCAGCGCATAACCCGCATAATTGCGTACAATTGCGGTCAGGCGCTTTAATGCCTCACCCCCCGGTAATAACCGTTCAAAGTCATCTAGCGGCAGCGGCCCGATAACGATGCGAAATTTTGCAGCGCGGCTGTAGACCCGGCTTCCGATGCTGGTGGACTGGCCCAACACCGCCATTCCGCCTAGCTGCCATTGATCGTCCGGTTCCAGATCAAGCCAAGAGCCGACAAATTGCTGCATCCGGACGGGCACACTGAAAAATGCCGACAGGATCGATACCAGTCCCTCGGCGTTTCTGGCACCCTGCGCCAGATGGCCCGCGAAATGCAGCTTGGACAGGTCTGGCATTGCATCCCGCTGCTGCAGGTGTTCACCGTGATAGCCTGCCAAAGCTGCCACTTTTCGCGCAATTGGGTCGTCACTGCGGTCAAAGCTTGGCGCTGGCTGGCCTGTGCTCCATGCGCGATAAAGCAGGCTCATCATCCGGTGCGTCAGCATGTCGGCAAAAGCAACAAAGGTTGAATCGCGATGGTTACGCAGCCGGTTCCGGGCATATTCTGTTAGATGCAACGGCAATGGCCCGTTTGGCCCAAACAGGCCAAAGAACCGATTGATCAGACGTGCAGGTTTGCCTGCCTGGGGTGGTTTGAACTCGGAAATAGACGAGGGTGGGAACGCCAGTTCGGCAACCTGACCCAAGCGTACCTTGTCCTGACGGGGCCGCCGACTTTCGCCCAGTCGCGGCGAGTCACCATAATGCGCCTCAAGCACCCGTAGTGCCTGGAACACATGATGTTTTTCAGGTTCTTGGACAAGCCTGTCAAAGTGGCTCAGATCATCCGGCCCAGACCTTTTTCCGGTCGCCATCTGGCAATTTCCCCGCGCTTATGAGTTGTTAAAACGGTTTCTGTAAAACTGTTGATGGTCGCGTATTTTCGAAAAAACCGCTCCATCACGGCGCCCAGCACATAAACACTGGTGCCTTCAAAAAAACTTTCGTCAAAGTCGATCGTAATCTCAAGTCCGCGAACAGCGGTCGATAGCACCTCGTCGCTCATCCGGCGCACGATGGGACGGCTTTTGACCGACACGATCCCCTCGAGCTGTTTTTCCGTCACCCGATCGCCCAATGGCGCATAAAGGCCAATTAGTTCGCGCAATGCTTTGACTGAATCGCCGGTTTCCGAATTGGCGACGGACAGATAATTCAGGCTTAGATGGCTGATCAATCGCCACGCCGTATCCCCTTGTGCCAATGTCGGATGCGGTCGTGTTGGCGAGACAGGCAAGCGAATGGATTTGACTGGGCCACCTTCGGGCAATTGAAAAACGTCAGCGTCACCGGTGGCCAGCAACATCGGTAAGTCCCGGTTGGTACAAAGGGCACGTACGGCCAATTGTTCCAGATCCGCCGCGTAAGGGGCTTGCGCGCGATCTACGAGTGTCAGATAGACCTCAGAGCCCAGATAGGTCGTACGCACGCCGCGTAGTCGTTCCTTTTCCGAGCGCTGCCGCATACGTCGCCGCATCGTGTAATAGGCCGGGTGGCTTTCACCGGCGGCTGTAAAATCAGTTGATGAATAGAATGGACGAAACGCAACATCATCAGCCCCTTGACCACTGATGCCGGTCACACCCTCAAGGCTATAAACTTCAAAATCCATGCCTGATGTACGGCTGGGAATGATATGTTGTTCGGTATCCCGGGCGTCAATATTCACCCGATCACAGCGTTTTGGGAACAGATTGATGGCAGGCACGGCGTTCAGTGTAAACGCGTCGGGAACCACCATCGGAGCGATCTCGCGACGACCTTCTTTCAGCAGGATGTAAACATCGACATCCTGACCTGATGCCCGTTTCAGTGCGGGCTGCAACCCTTTCAGATCAGCAAACAGGAACCGTTCCGGCATAGCGAAATATTCCTGTAGCAGCCGGTATCCGTCAAACGACCGTTTTGGCGTTGGCAACAAGGCTTCGTTCGGATCAAATCCGCACGGCTCTACTGCGCCGTCTTTCAGAACTTCCGTCCAGTCCGCCCGCCGATCTGTTGAACGCCCACACAAACCCTGAGCCTGACTGCACAGTACTTCGAGCAATAACCAACTATTGCCACTGCTTCTATTCAGATGCACAACAAGATTGTCCATTGCCAGATCGGCAATTGGCTCGCCATCCGTACGACGCAAGCGCAGACGAATACCCGCAGTTGCCGCCACATTGCTAGCCACTCCAGCAGCCACAAGTGCGCCACGCCCGTCAATATATTCAGCCTCTGAAATCTCAAGCGGCCACAAGGTCAAATCTGCCGCTGTACGAAATTCGCACGGGGTCTGTTCGTTTTCCATCAACCGGCTCCGCAGCACCGTCTGACGTGGCATCACATAGCCATCCTTGATCGCTGAATTGGCTGGGTCCGGCTCAAATTCTGCGATCATCATCGAGGGCGTCGGGGCCAGATAATGTGGATAAATGATTTCCAGTAGATTCGAGGTAAACGCCGGATATTGCAGTTCTAATTCCAATTGCACCCGTGCGGACAGAAACGCGACACCTTCCAGCAAGCGTTCAACATAGGGGTCAAGAACTTCGACGCCATCCATGCCCAGCCGCGACGCGATTTTCGGATAGGCTGCTGCAAATTCACCACCCATATCGCGTAGATACATCAGCTCGGATTCGTAATGTTTGACCAGCCGCGTATCCATTGGTTTACCGCCCCCTTTCGACAGTGATTTCACCGGTGGTCACATCTACTTGGCTGCGCAGAAAAAGCTCTAGTGGGATCGGTTGCGCCCACATATCGGCGTGAATACTAAGTGACACGACCATGTCATTGCCATCTTCTTCGGCCCTAAGAGATACGTCTACCGAGCCTTCGACAATGCGTGGCTCATATACGGAAATCGCCCTCTCGATTGACCGGCGGATCAGGTCTGATCGTTCCAGATTCGAATATTCGCCAGACACTTCGCGCAGACCAAAGTTCACCACCGAATCTGCCACATGCGGATAGGCGTCGGTATCAAATGTGTTCTCAATATTATGCGTGTTCAACAACCACGACAAATCGCGCTGAATAATCTCGCGCAGGTGGCTGATGTCTATCACCCGCGTTTCACGAGATTCCTTTAGATCACCCGGATTGTCATCTGTCAGCCGGTCCAATAGCGAAGGTTGCAGGCGTTCGGTCAGGGTCTTGTCAGCCATCGTCGGCTGTCCCGCCATCCGCCCCGGTCGTTTGCATCGTCAGATTGCGGATATCCATCAACGCTATGTCACCCTGATCTGTCGTCAGCAGACGCTGCCCGCAGCCCACAAACGTATCTGCGCCGACATCATCCCATGTCGTTGTGCGGGCCAATTTGGCGATTGAATCACCCACCATTTCCGTGCCTGGATACCGGGTCGGGATCAAAGCCGCGACCTCGCCTCCATTGACCAGTGTCAAGGTGGCGGCTGTCCAGACCGCGTCGCGCAGGTCGGTTGGTTCGTCAATTGTCAATTGACTGATCGCTGTGAAAGGTAGCCAGAAATAGCGCCCGTTAATAATAATCTCAAGTACCGGACCAAGCCTCATATCCGCATCGGCGACCCACTCAAACGGTTCTCCGTCAATCATTCCGGCACAGGTTGGAGCCGCCTCAAAGGCGCGTGCACGCACTGATGCCGCCTCATCAGAGTTGCCGGCTGCCAGCGCCTTTTGCGCCTCGATCAACAGGGCCAGCCATTCCTCCGGCTCGCCCAAGATCATTGGTTCTTTCTCGCCAGCAAATACCTTTTCACGAAACACTTCGCAAATGATCGCCTCCCGATAGGTCTGAGCCATCATCGTCGCCGCCGGATCCATTTCGGCACTTAGCTTCAACTGAGTGATGGCACGTTTCCAGTCACCCAGAACACAAAGTAGCTGAAACAGAAATATACGCAGCTTTGCGTCTGCCGGATTGGCGCGAACCTGATCCTGCAACGTCTTTAGCGTCGCGTCCAGATCGCCTGCCCTAAGGTGCTCTTGGGGTGTCATAGAAATTACTCCGGTCCAATTCGGGTTGGTACCCGGAGGCCAGAAGCCCCCGGATAGCAAATTGGATTATTCGACTTTGCCAGTCTGAAGGTTCCACTTAAAGGTGTTCTTCGTGCTCAGTTTACCGGATTTTTGGTCAGTGTCTTTATACTCGACTTCAATTGAAGTGTAGGCCAGCGTAAAGGTGGCTGTAGGTATACCCTCTGAACTCGCCGAGACATTATAGCTGTCTACGACAGAGTGCTTTAGCGTCCAGATACAATATACATCCAAGCCCTCTCCGGCGCCTTCGCCAGACCGGCACCAATGCATGATGATTTCAGGGCGGATGGTTCCGTTAGCAACCGAAAGCATCAGCTCGTTTGACACTATGCCTACCTGAGTTTCACATTCAAGCTTGCCAAAATTCGAGTTGGCGTGGCCCCTTTGGGTTGACCCGAGATCCGTCATGTCAACGGCGCGTTCAACACTCCAACTGGCAGATTCCAGAACTACCCATTCCACGTGATTGGCCTCGGTTGCATCGCCTGTGATGTCATCGAAATCCATAAAGATATTTGCGGCCATTTGACCATTCCTTTCATAATTAAGTTTTCAGCTTTCGCTGATTGATCCCAGCGCCTAATTGCGCCCTGGATCAGGCCTTTTCAGACGGTAGCTTTGACACAAGACGCAGCGATACCGAGAGCCCCTCCAGTTGGTAATGTGGTCGTAGGAAGAACTTGGATGTGTAATATCCCGGATTTCCTTCTACTTCCTCGACAACAACTTCTGCCGCAGCAAGCGGTTTGCGCGCCTTTTCCTTTTCGGAAGAAATATCCGCGTTGAAATCGACGTAGTTGTTGATCCAGTCCTGCAACCAGCCCTCCATGTCCTGACGGCTTTTGAATGAGCCCACCTTGTCGCGAACCATGCATTTCAAGTAATGCGCAAAACGGCATGTTGCGAAAAGATACGGCAAACGGGCTGCAAGATTTGCGTTCGCCGTGGCGTCAGGGTCATCATACTCTGCGGGCTTATGCAGAGATTGCGCACCGATAAAGGTGGCGTTGTCTGTGTTCTTGCGGTGAATCAGGGGCATCATGCCGTTCTTGGCCAGCTCGGCCTCGCGACGGTCATCAATGGCGATTTCGGTCGGACATTTCTGATCGACACCACCATCGGTGGTTGGGAATGTATGCGACGGCAGGTTTTCCAGCGTCCCGCCACTTTCCACACCCCGAATCCGCGAGCACCAGCCATATTCCTTGAACGACCGGTTAATGTTGACTGCCATGCCATAGGCAGCGTTCACCCAGCCATATTTGGCGCTATCCGCACCTTCGGTTTCTTCCTCAAAGGCAAACGCCTCGACCGGATCGGTTTTTGATCCATAAGGCAGACGCCCCAGGAACCGCGGCATCGCCAAACCAACATATTTGGCATCTTCACTGTCGCGCAAAGACCGCCAAGACGCATATTCCGGAGTCTGGAATATCTTGGTCAGATCGCGTGGGTTAGACAATTCCGACCAACTGTCCATCTGGAACAGCGACGGCTGCGCGCCAGTGATCAGCGGCGCATGGGCTGCGGCGGCAATCTTGGACATTTCTCCCAGCAGTTCAACATCGGGCGGCGAATGGTCAAAATGGTAATCCGCCACAAGCGAGCCATAGGGCTCACCACCCAACTGGCTGAACTCCTCGGTGTAGAGCTTTTTGAAGATCGGTGACTGATCCCATGCCGTGCCTTTGAACTTGCGCAAGGTCTTGTGCATGTCCTTTTTCGAGATGTTCATCACGCGGATTTTCAACATCTCGTCGGTTTCGGTGTTGTTGACCAAATAATGTAACCCGCGCCAAGCGGATTCCATTTGCTGGAAATCCTCATTGTGCAGGATGTGGTTGATCTGTTCTGTCAGCTTTTCATCAATCGCAGCAACGATGCTTTCGATTGAGCGCAAGGCGTCGTCAGAAATCAGCGCAGTATTGGCGAGCGCCTGTTCCGCCAGTGTTTTGACAGCGGATTCAACAGCCGTCTTCGCCTGATCGGATTTCGGACGAAATTCCTTTTGTAGCAGGTTTTCAAACTCGGACGACTCTATGGATGTGGTGCCTTCAGCGGCTTCTGCCTGGACTTGTTCTTCGGCCATGTTGTCCTCCTACTCTTCTTCGTTTTCGGCTTCGGGCGCGGCCTGAGCAGCCAGCGTTTTCAACAGAGACGGATCCTGCATAACCTTGGCGATCAAATCCTCAGCACCGGTCTTGCCGTCCATATACGTCATCAGATTGGAAAGCTGGGTACGCGCATCCAGTAGTTCTTTCAGCGGCTCGACCTTGGCTGCAATCGCAGCAGGCGAGAAATCATCCATGCTCTCAAACGTGATGTCCACGGCCATATTGCCCTCGCCGGTCAGCGTGTTGGGCACAGAAAACGCAGCGCGTGGCTGCATCGATTTCATCCGTTCGTCGAAATTATCGACATCGATCTCAAGAAATTTGCGGTCAGCAACAGCAGGTTGCGGCACTTCGGATTTGCCAGCGAGATCGCTCATCACACCCATTACAAATGGTAGCTGAACTTTCTTTTCCGCCCCGTAAAGTTCGACATCGTACTCAATTTGAACCCTCGGCGCGCGATTGCGCGCAATGAATTTTTGTGAACTTCCCGCCATTTGGTACTCCTTAATGACTTAAAACGTCTGTAACTAAATTTCGTTGTATTCTATTGCGGCCAACGCGGTCGGAACCGTGTCAATCGTCGTCGTCGATGCCCCCAATAAGGTGCACATTGTCGATCCCCTGCGGCGCCATATCCTGCATGATAGTCAAAAAATCTGCATTTACCAAACGCTTGGCCCGAACCAGCAGAATCGGGATCGGACTTGAGGGCTCGGATCGGCTGTAATAGCTGATGATACGGTCCAGTGCGTTGGACACATCTGTGGGCGAATTGATACCTCCGCCACTGCTTCCCCGGGCAGCGGCCCCACCGCCATCTGCCTCTGCATCGTCTTCGTTACCTGTGTCGTTGTCTTCGCCCGCTTCTGTACCGACCTGATCGCCAAAGCGACGGCTGATCTTGGACAGCAACTTCAGCAAAGGGGTTAAATCCGGCCCCTGCCCCGGAGTGTTCTCATCAAATGCAGCACTGATTGCCGTGACATTTTCTAACGCAAGAGCGACCGCCGCAACCGTGGCGGCAATCGTCTCTTCATCGGTATCCTGCAAGGCCGCTGAAACCGTTGCCGTATCTGGTATATTGGTCATATCGGCTGGCGCCGAGATCTGACCATCGGCGATCTCCATATCGCGCAGAGATATCTTACCAAAACTGCGGCTGTCCGTCAGCGGAACACGACGCAGCGACCGATAAACCGGCGAAGGCCCGGCCTGATCGTCAGGCTGTCCACACAACCCCTGAATGGCATTGATCCGCATGGTTGGATCGTTGTCATCATCCTCATCCAGCTCCGGATGGCACGTATCCCAAAATTCTTCCAGACAACCACGAATATAGGTTGTCACATCGGCAAAGCCGCCAATCCCTTCAGATTGCATGATTGCATCCGCCAAAAAAACCGCTGCGCGCAAATCGTGGCTGCGTTCCAGAACTTCAATCGATTTGGTGCGAACTTCGCCGTAATCCGGATCTTCGGCTTCGATGATTTCGTCACCGATCTGGCGCTCTTCACCTTGCTGGCCAGCCAGTTCCATTTCCGTAAACGTAGGGTCGTATTCGAGGTTGTCACCGCTTGGTGAATCCTCGCTAATCGCCTGCAATAATACAGCCGGATCCATACTTCTCCCCCTTATGGGACTAAATCTACGGTGCTCTGAAACCGCGCATCAAATCAGGTGCACCGGTAATCCCGCCAAAACACACAACAAAAATAAACAATAACTTGACCCCAAGTCAGCCTTATCGTTTCCTTAAAGTCAATTGAATTTCGATCTTATTGCGAGAGTTCAAGGCATGGTTGACGAGCAAGTTGAAGGAATTACCCTTCGCGAATCTGCAAGTACGAACAATAAACGCGTGCTAACCCGCGTTTGCGGCCTGTGCTTTAGCCACGATCCCATCATACCGAATGATTGGCATAATAAGTCTGAAATTTTGAATGAATTCGCCAAAAAATTTCGCCGAAACACGTGGTTAGAGAAAAAACCGCCAAATACTGGGGTGATGTTTGGGACTCTTGGCGACGCCAACGACACACTTTTGCAGTGAAATTTTGCAGTGAAATTCAAACTGGAGGTACGAATGATCCCGATTAAATCCCTGATAACAGGTGTTGCCCTCGCACTTAGTACCGCAACGATGGCGACTGCTGAAATCGACCGACTGAGTGTTGAGCTGAACAAGTTCGAAGAGATAGAGGGTGGTGGTTGCCGTATCTTTTTTCTGTTTCGCAATCAGACCGACAACAGCTTTGACGGCTTTGAAATGTCGCTTGCCATTCTGGATGGCAAGGGTGTGATTGACCGACTGTTATCGATTGATGCGGCGCCGCTACCTGTGGCGCGCACGACGCTGAAACTATTTGAAATCCCTGATACAAACTGCAGCAATATCTCGGAAATCCTGTTACATGAGCTAACGTCGTGCAAACCACAGAATGGTGAGGAAATGGATTGCTTTCCGATCCTTGATTTGGGCAGCAAGGCTTCGGCCCCGCTGGTGAAATAGACCATGGCAGAATATTGGGAGTTTATGGGGACAGGCGGCCCGATCATCGCCGTTCTAGTCGTATTATCAGCATTATCGCTAACCGTAATCGTCGTAAAAATCCTGCAATTGTGGAACTGTCGATCCGGGGTCGCGATGCGCGGCGTTGCATTCGAGCAGTGGCAATCCGGCGACAAACATGAGGCTCAGATCACTGTTACTGCTGGTAAATCTCCTGCAGACCGGGTGACGGCTTATGCCATGAAAGCGTTGAATGCTGGTTTCAAGGGGCCTGCACTTGACGCAGAATTGGCCCGGCGCGGCAATGAGGAGCTGGCGCAGATGAACAGCATGATCCGCATGCTGGAACTGATCGCGATGGTGTCGCCTTTGCTGGGGCTGCTCGGCACGGTTCTGGGTATGATCCAATCATTTCAGGAACTGGAAATGGCCGAAGGGGCCGCTAATGCCAGCGTGCTAGCCGGTGGTATCTGGCAGGCTTTGCTGACCACTGCGGCAGGTCTTCTGGTGGCGATCCCGGCTGCTATTGCTGCCGGATTGCTGGCCTCTCGTATCGAAAGCGCGGCTCAGCGGATCGAAAGCGCCGTGGGCCAGTTGATGGTGATCGAACAGAACCCGCCGGTGTAGAACCGCGTAACCCGAAGGGACCTGCCGATGGCCGGCCTGAACCTTAATCGTCCGACCTCACCCCGCGTGTTAATTTCGCTGGTGCCGATGATTGATGTGTTGCTGATCCTTCTGGTGTTTTTCATGGTCACATCCACCTATCTGGATCTGGATATGATCCCGGCAGTGCAGCAACAAGAGGAAGCTGAGACAACTGCGCCGCCAACAGATGTGGCTGGGGTGGTGATGATGCGACTGGGGTCAGATGGGGTTCCGGTGATCCGTGGACAAGCGATGTCTCAGCCAGAATTGAATGACTATTTGCAACTAACGCTGGCCGACGAACCGCTTACCCAAGTGGTTGTTTTGCCATCAGCAGCGGCCACGACACAAGCGTTGATCTCGGTGATGGACACCGCCACCCGCGCCGGGGTGGTGCGTTTGCGGGTGATTCGACTTGAGGCGCGACCATGAAACTGAACCGTCCACCCCGCAGCCCCCATACAGAAACTATTACAGCGTTGATTGACGTTGTGTTCTTTCTGCTGGTGTTTTTCATGCTGATTGGGCGCATGGACGCGACGGCTCCGTTTGAGGTCGACCCACCGGTTGCAAAACACGGTACCGATATGCCCGCTGGTGGGGCTACTGTATCGATCAGCGAATCCGGCGGTTTGGCGCTGGATGGCACGGTTGTTTCACGAGACGAACTAAACACGGCGCTGGCGGAGATGCTTGTAGAAAACCCGGATCTGCGGGTCCGCCTGAATGCGCATCGTAATGCCGAGTTGCGCTATGTACTTCCACTGGTCGGATCGACAGAGGCAATGGGTGTTCGCGATGTTGTTCTGGTTGTGACCCCGGCGCCGATACCATGACGTCAGGGTTTGCCATTTGGGCTGGTGGCGTGGCTGGGTCGGCTCTTGTGCATGGTGCTGTGTTGGCCTTGTTGCTGATCGCTGTTGACCCGGAGCCAGTGACCGAACAGCCGATGCCAACCAGCGAGATCGAAGTGCAGGCTCATCAACTTGAGCGAACCACTGCACGTGAACAACAACCCGAAAGTCAGCCCACAGACACTGATGATGCTACCGGAACTTCTGTTGCTGCGGGGGCAATCCCGCGTTCGCGCGCATCGCCAGTCAAAGCAACTGTGCAATCCCTACCCAGCTCAAATGCGCCAGTCTCAGACGCGATTCAGGCGGCAAGTGCTAACATTGCACCTTTGCCTCAAGTGCGGCGCAGCGAGCAGGTCAATGATGTGCAACCTGCGCTCACCCCGGTTCAAACCGCCGCCGCCCTGGTGCCGGTCCTGTTGCCCGCTGTTGCCAAGTCAGCGCCAATTCTGGCGCAAGTTCAGCCCGTAACCGCATTGCTGACGACGGCTTCTGCCCCAGTGTCAGTCATTCCTGCCGTGATTCGATCCTCTCAGACTCAGCCATCTCCTGCCAAGCCAGACTCGCTAGCCCCGGTGATCGCTCCCGATACTGCGCGATTGTCGCAAGCCACACCCGCTGCCCAAGTTGCGCCACAAGCGCAACCAAATGCGCACAAGCTTAAGGCTGCATTGGCCTTTTCCGGTGGTGCCAGGGGTGAGGTTGATCCGGTATCTCTCGCCGCGTTTCAAAGTTTTATGCAGCCTGGCGACATCAAGGCGTCTGGCGATGCTTTGCGCGACGGTGTTTCGGCCTTGTTGGCACAAGTTCCCTGTTCACGACTTCAAGTTGGTTTTGATCCCGATACAGCCACTTTGCAGGTTAACGGTCATATCCCCGAAAACGACCTGCGCGGGCCAGTTCTTGCAGCACTGCAGACGCAAATGGGAACAGATATCGTGGTGTCCGACAAAATCCTGATCCTGCCGCGCCCGCAAT
>PIVL01000572.1 GCA_003354145.1 Paracoccaceae bacterium | reverse complement strand
TGTAGTACCCAAGAACCATTGTACCGTAGTACCGTACGCTCGCAGTACTCCAGTGCGGTAGTACACCAGTACGGCAGTAGCGTAGTAGTATAGTAGTGCGGATCTGTAGTATTGCAGTATTGTAATATTGTTGGATTGTAGTACTGCCATAGCCTCGGTGCGACAGTACCGTAGTGCTGCACTAGCGCGCTACCGTACTATTGTACGGGACGGTCGTACTATAGTACCTTGGTATCGCATTGCCGCAGTACCGTGCTGCGGCAGCACCGAAGTACCGTAGTACCGCAGTGCCCTCGCAGTTGTACCTTAATACGCCAGTACCGTAGAGTGCGGCTCTGAAGTATTACAGTACCGTTGTAGCGCTGTAGTATCGCGATAGCCTAGGTGTGACAGTACTATAGTACTGTAGTACTGCATTACCGTATTATTGTGCGGGATGATAGTACTGAAGTAATGTAGTACTGCGGTACCGCAGTACTGTTGTAGCACTCGTCCGACAGCATCGTAGTACGGTGGCACCGCAGTGCCGTCCCGGCTGCATCTCAGTATGGCAGTACCGTAGTAGTATAGCGGTGCGGGTATGAGGTATTGCGGTACCGTTGGGTCGCCTTGGTGCGATAGTATTGTAGTATTGTAGTGCCACGGCATCGTAGCATCGTGCGGGACGGAAGTACTGCAGTACCGTTGTACCGTAGTACCGCAGTGCTACGAGATCGCGGAGGACCGCACCCTCCGAACATGGAGCTGCAGTACCGTAGTTTGGAACTAAGGCTACAGTACAGCAATTGCCGACTGTAGTACCCAAGTACCATTGTACCGTAGTACCGTACGGTCGTAGTACTCCAGTGCGGTAGTACTCCAGTACGGCAGTACCATAGTAGTATAGTAGTGCGGGTCTGTAGCACTGTAGTACAGCGATAGCCCCGGTGCGACAGTATCGCAGTACTGTAGTACTGTAGAACCGCAGTACCGTAGTATTGCGCGGGACGGTAGTGCTACAGTACCGCAGTTGCACAGCAGTACCGCAGCACCGCGGTACCGCAGGTGCACGAATACATCGCTAAACACGAGTCGAACGCGCCCCGCCCGCGCGCCCGCATGAAGAACGACTCGTAAAATACGGGGTGAGGAGCACCTCGAGCCCGTCCCGCCTCGACGGGACGGGCCCGAGGTGCTCTTCACCCCGTATTTTACATGTTTTTTTGATCCCTCCCGGGTCTCCTCCGCGGCACCGCGCACCCGCATGAAAAGCGACCTGTAAAATACGGGGTGAGGAGCACCTCGAGGCCGTCCCGCCTCGACGGGACGGGCCGGAGGTCGCTTCCGACCCGTAAAATACAGGGTGCGGAGCACCTCGAACCCGTCAAAAGCCCCTCCCGCCTAGGCGGGACGGGCTTGAAAAAACGCGGGACGAGCTCGAGGTGCTCCTCACCCTGTATTTTACAGGTCGAAAGTGCACTCGCATCAAAAACGACTCGTAAAATACAGGGTAAAGTGCACTTCGAGGCCGTAGGTCGTTACCGACCTGTAAAATACGGGGTGAGGAGCACCTCGAGGCCCTCCCGCCTCGGCGGGACGGGCTCGAGGTGCTCCTCGCCCCGTATTTTACAGGTCGGAAGCGCCCTCGCGTGAAACGCGCCTCGTAAAATACGGGGCGAGGGGCACCTCG
>PIVL01000571.1 GCA_003354145.1 Paracoccaceae bacterium | reverse complement strand
CCGACCATCCGGTTCATCAATGTCGATTTCCCGGCATTAGGTTCGCCAATCAGGGCCACAAATCCGGCTTGTGTCATGTTTTTTGCTCCAGTTTCATCAGCATCGCCGCTGCTGCCGCCTGTTCTGCCTGTCGTTTTGATCCGGCCGTCGCTTGCGCCTCATCACCGTTTTCAAGCCGTGCCGCAATGGTAAACACCGGCGCATGATCCGGCCCACTGCGGGATAGTTCGACATATGCCGGGGGACTCTGCTTGCGTCCCTGCGCCCATTCCTGAAGCGCAGTTTTAGCATCTCGTGCATCTTTTTGCACCTGCACAACCCGATCACCCCATAGTCGCAAGATCATTTCATTGGCTGCTTTGTACCCACCATCCCGATAAACGGCGGCAATCACTGCCTCCATGGCATCGCCTAGCAGCGCCTGTTTGCGTCGCCCACCAGATAGCATCTCGGACCGACCCAGCCTTAGCACCTTGCCCAGATCAATCTGCCGTGCAACATCAGCACAGGCTTCTTTGCGTACCAACGCATTGAACCGCGGTGCCAATTGCCCTTCTGTTGCGTCTGTGTCCTGATCCATCAAGGCTGTGGCCATCACCAGCCCCAGAACCCGATCCCCAAGAAACTCAAGCCGTTGATTGTGCCCCCGCGTAGGGGACGAAATCGATCCATGTGTCAACGCACGTACCAGCAATTCGGGCTGGCTGAATTTATACCCTATCCGGTCTTCAAACGCACGCAGATCAGCAGACAGTTTCACTCAATCGCCTTAAAGAACCGATCTTTACGCCAGGTCCAAAAATATAACATCGAACGTCCAGCTGACGAGAACATGATGCGATCAGCACGTCCAATCAGGTTCTCAAACGGCACATAACCAACTCCCCCGGCAGAT
This sequence comes from Paracoccaceae bacterium, assembly GCA_003354145.1. Classification (GTDB taxonomy): domain Bacteria; phylum Pseudomonadota; class Alphaproteobacteria; order Rhodobacterales; family Rhodobacteraceae; genus NORP181. The sequence continues at coordinate 777 of PIVL01000571.1, read as the reverse complement.
TGCGGAACACGGCTGTCCGTAGAGTTGTCCCGATTGTCTCCCATGAAAAAGAAATGCCCCTCGGGCACAGCATAGATGCCGGTATTATCCAGGCTCTGGTTCCCGATATTCAAAATGGGATATTGCACGCCGCCTGGCAGCGTTTCAATCTCGCGGGATTTAAGGCATTGGCCCCCATTACCAACAGGTCCGTTTTCACAACGTGGAAGCTTTCCCTGGGGTCCCTGAGGTTCATAGAGTTCTTCAAAGACGCCATCATCGACAAGCTTTACGGCTTCTCCGTTGATGTGAAGAACACCCGCCTTCACCTGGATTTTGTCACCAGGTAGCCCGATCAGACGTTTGATATAATCCGACCCGGTTCCCGGATGACGAAACACAATCACATCGCCACGTACCGGGTCGCTTCCGAACAAGCGTTTGTTGTCGCCCTTAAAGGCTCCGCAGATATCTTTGGCGTCAATGTTGATACCGATCCCGGGCAGTTTCAAACTTGGACAGGACGCGTAGGAATAGCCATACGCCATCTTGTTCACGAACAGAAAATCACCAATCAACAACGTTTCTTTCATCGACCCCGACGGAATCCAAAAAGGCTGGAAAAGAAACGTGCGAAAGACACCAGCAATCAGCAACGCATAGACGATGGTTTTGATCGTCTCAACGACAGCATTACCTGGCGCATTTTCGGATTTGTCTTTGGTGGCCATGCGGCTCTCCGATGTATATTGAGTTGGCGCTAAATGAGGGGCAGATGCGCCTAAGTCAAGGTTGCGT